>JALYRN010000084.1 GCA_030855295.1 Myxococcota bacterium
ACGCGGTAGTCCTCGTCGCTGCGGCCGTCGCAGTCGTCATCGAGCGCGTTGCAGCGCTCCGCCTGCGGCGTGCCCGCCGTGGCGTTGCAGCGCGGCGCGCCCATCGAGCACACCGTCGCGCCCGAGCGCTGACACGTGCCGACCCCCACGGTACACGCGATGCCGACGTCGGTCGGGGAGTCGTCGACCGTGCCGTCGCAGTCGTCGTCGACGCCGTTGCACAGCTCGGAGCTCGTCGCGCTGACGTCGCTGCACGCGAGCGTCCCGCCCGTGCACGCGGTCACGCCCTCGAGGCAGAGATCTCCGTCGGCGCCGTCACACGCGGCGCCCACCCCCGGGACCGCCTCGTCGACGGTGCCGTCGCAGTCGTCGTCCGCGGCGTTGCAGGCCTCGACGTTCGCTCCCGTCGCGTCGTTGCACGTCAGCGCCCCTGCGCTGCAGACCAGCACGCCCTCGGGGCAGAGGTCCGCGTCGGAGCCGTCGCACGCCGCGCCGGAGTCCGTCGTCGAGTTGTCGACCGATCCGTCGCAGTTGTCGTCCAGCGAGTTGCACGTCTCCGCGCTCGGCGAGACGTTCGAGCGACACAGCAGGCCGCCCGACAGGCACACGGTCGCGCCGCTCCGGCAGACGCCCTGCCGCGCGCCGCCCTCGCACGTCATCGCCGCGCCGTCGCAGGTGCAAGGCATCCCCGAGTCGGAGAGCGTCGGGTCCGCGCCGTCGACCAGCCCGTCGCAGTCGTCGTCGCGCCCGTTGCAGATCTCGACGCCGGGCGAGCAGGGCGGCGTCAGGCCGGTGACCTGCATCGCCATGTCCTCGTAGTCGTTGTCGCCGCCGCGGAAGAGGTCTTCGAACCCGAAGTAGAAGCGGTTCGGCGTGATGCGCGACTGATAGACGAGGTGGTGGACGAAATCGCCGTCGTTGTTGTAGTCGCGCTGCGTGAAGTAGGCGCGACCGAAGAGCGACAGGCCGTCGGTGCCGTTGACGAAGTCGCCGCAGTTGTTCGCGCTCGGATTGCCCTCGGGGGTGATCAGGTAGAAGGCGATGAAGCCGCCGCGGTAGCGACCCGACGAGAGCTCGGTGGCGAAGTTCACGGACACGGTGGTTCCCGGCTCGGCGTTCACCGCGTAGCTCGGGACCTCGTTGGCGTGCGCGCTCGCCGCGACGCCGCAGCCCATGATCGGACGCAGGTTCGTGGTGACCGTGGGATCGTCGCCGACGTTGTAGTAGCCGAAGCTGTTCTCGAACCCGGCGCCCTCGCCGATGTCCTTGAAGACGACGGCCGTCGACGTGTTCGGCAGGAAGATCTCGGGCAGCTGGGCCGCATCGAGGATCGCGTCGATCGCATTGGCCGCCGGGGGCGCGACGCCCTCCTCGACGTTCAGGCAGACCTGCAGGTTGCCGGTGCAGGAGCTGCCCGACAGCACCGGCACGATGGTGCCGTCGACCTGGACCACTGTCGCTCTGGCGTCGGTCGCCGTGAAGGAAGCGACGAAGGCGGCCATGCAGAGCAGGATCGACAGGCCACGCGAGCCACGCAGAGCGGTGATCATCCGAACCTCCGGGAATTCCAAGCGCGAACGCGGAACCAGACAGTTCCGACGATAGCGGAGGTATCCAGGATGGCGGTTCGGAGCCGCCGATGTCCAGGGGGAGCTCCCCGACGTTCAGAGGATCCGGTGAGAGCGGACGTGCCCCGACGCGCCGGTCATGCCGATCGTCACGTCGGCGTTCTCGCCGTCGAGCTCGACCTCGGCGCGGGCGCCGTTCTTCAGCAGCCCGGGCGGCGCATCGAGCAGCTCGATCGTCTCGCCCTCGTCGGTCACGAGCGCCCAGACGCCGCCCTCGATCCCGAGCTGGCGAACCGTCCCCTGCGCCTTCCGAGTCTTGCCCACGCTCGCCTCCCGCCGTTCTTCTTCGCGAAGTGTTCGTCGCGCGCTTGACAGCGACGCGCGAAACGCGGGTTCATCCCTTCCATGCTGGAGCCGGAGGCGCTAGCCGAGCAGCTCGACACGATCGGTTGGAGCACGACGCAGCACGATGCGCGGACGTTCCGCTGCGTGCACGAGACCGGCGAGGGTGAGGTCGTCGTGTTCGTGCGGCTCTTCGACAACTGGCTGATCGCGTCGGTCGTGCCCTTCCTCCGTACGCGCGGCGCGATCTCGTTCGAGCTCTCGCGCTGGCTGCTGCGGATGAACCGCGACATGTACCAGACGAAGTTCGCCTACGACGAGGACGGCGACGTCGTGCTCACGGTCGAGCTGCCGACCGAGTCGATCGACTCGACCGAGATCCGCACCGCGCTGTCGGATCTGCTGCAGCACGCGATCGAGCACCGCAGAACGCTGCGCGACGCGGCGACCTGAGCTACACCTGCGCGCTCGCGCTGAGCCCCTGCCCAGCACCAGGAGGATCCCCGTGCGCATCGAGGCCGACAGCGTCCTGCCGTTCTCGCGCGAGCGCGTGTACCGCGCCTACCGCGACGAGCTGCCCGACTTCACCGCGTACCTGCCGAACGTGCGCTCGATCGAGGTGAAGTCGCGCGACGACGCGGACGGCATCGTGAAGCTGCACAACGTCTGGCACGGCGGCGGCGACATCCCCGCGCCGGTCGTGAAGCTGATCGGGAGCGACAGCCTCTCGTGGGACGACTTCGCGAGCTGGAACCAGGAGCTCTGGACGGTCGACTGGAAGATCCGCACGCAGGTGTTCACCGAGGCCGTGACCTGCGGCGGGAACAACAAGTTCATCGAGCTCACGGGCGATCGCACGCGGCTCGAGATCCAGGGCGACATCTCGATCGACGTGAAGAAGATCCGGGGCGTGCCGTCGTTCCTCGCGGGCTCGATCGGCAAGACCGTCGAGAACTTCCTGGTGAAGCAGATCACCGCGAACCTCACGAGCGTGAGCGACGCGCTCACGCGGCATCTGCAGTCGAAGGGCTGATGGATTCGTCGGGCGCGCCTGCGAGCGCGTCCGACGCTGGGGGGCGGAGCGTACGCGGGCTCGGCCGCAGTGCATCGCGCCGATCCGGAGAGCGCCGAGCCGGACGCGCTCGACGTTTGCTTCTCCTGGTGAGCGCTTCGCGGGTGAGCGCTTCGCGGGTGAGCGCTTCGATCAGCGCGGCGGCTCGCCCTCGCCGCCCTCGCCTTCGCCGCGGATGCGCGCGAGTCGCTGCTTGATGCGCGACTCGAAGCCGGCGTCCTTCGGCTCGTAGTAGCGCGCGCCCGCGAGCTCGTCGGGAAGATACGTCTCGCCCGCCGCGTGCCCACCCTCGGCGTGCGGAGAGCGATAGCCCTCGCCGTAGCCCCACGCCTTCATGTGCTTGGTCGCGGCGTTGCGCAGCTTCATCGGCACCGGCAGCGGGCCGTGCGCGGCGACCGCTTCCTTCGCGCGCTGCCACGCGGCGTAGCTCGCGTTGCTCTTCACCGTGCTCGCCAGGTACGTGCAGCACTGAGCGAGCGGGTGCAGCCCCTCGGGCATGCCGAGCCGACGGAACGCCGCGTCGGCCGCCACCGCGATCTGCAGCGCGTTCGGGTCGGCGTTGCCGACGTCCTCGCTCGCGAAGATCACCATGCGACGCATCACGAAGAGCGGGTCCTCGCCCGCCTCGAGCATGCGCATCATCCAGTAGATCGCAGCGTCGGGATCGTTGCCGCGCATCGACTTGATGAACGCGGAGACGACGTTGTAGTGCTCCTCGCCGCTCTTGTCGTAGAGCAGCGTGCGCGACGCGAGCGCCTGCTCGATCGCATCCTGATCGAGCGCGACCCCGCGCGACCTCGCGTCGTTCGCCGCGAGCTCGAGCACGTCGAGCGCGCGCCGCGCATCGCCCTGCGCCATCTCGGCGATCGCGCGGAGCGCGCCGGGATCGACCGCGACTCCGAGCGCGCCCAGGCCGCGATCGCGATCGACCATCGCGCGCTCGAGCAGCCGCGCGAGATCGTCCGCGTCGATCGGCTCGAGCCGGAACACCCGCGCGCGCGAGAGCAGCGCGGCGTTGACCGCGAAGCTCGGGTTCTCGGTCGTCGCGCCGATCAGCACGACCGCGCCGCGCTCGACGTGGGGAAGAAGCGCGTCCTGCTGCGCCTTGTTCCAGCGGTGGATCTCGTCGACGAAGAGGATCGTGCGCGTGCCGTGCATGCGCTTCCGCTCGGCGGCGGCCTCGAGGATCTTCCGCAGCTCGGGGACGCCCCCCATCACCGCGCTGAACGGGACGAACACCGCCTTGGTCTCCGATGCGACCGAGCGCGCGAGCGTCGTCTTGCCGGTCCCCGGCGGGCCCCAGAGGATCATCGAAGGAACGCGATCGCCCTGGATCGCGCGTCTCACGAGCGAGCCCTCGCCCACCAGGTGCGGCTGCCCGACCATCTCGTCGAGGCGGCGCGGCCGCATGCGGTCCGAGAGCGGCGCGCCCTCGCGATCCCGCTCTTCCTTGTGCTCGAACAGGTCCATGGGCGGCGGCGGATGGATCCCAGGTGCGAACCGCGCGACCCGATCCAAGGCGAACCATGACACGCCTGTCGGACCGCCGCGCCCCGGGTGGGGACGAGCCGCACGCGAAGATCGAGAACTTTCCCCACGCCCACACGTCGAGATCAGCGAGCCGAGCCGTGGCACCACCGTTGCAGCTTCGTTGCAGCAGCCCGGGACACCTGCCGTATCACTGAACGCACCGAACGCCTCGGAAGGAGGCCTCCGATGACCATGCGAAACCTCCTCGAGATGATCTACGAGTTCCAGCGTCTGAGCGCGAAGCGCGATCGGCTCGAGGTCCCGCTCGACGACGACGAGACGATGCGCCTCCTCGGGCTCTCGCAGCTCCTCACGCGCGACGGCGATCCCGGCCGCGCGCGCACGATGCCGCGGCTACCCTTCCCGAAGACGGTGAGCTTCACGTTGCCGGGCGGGTTCGAGGCCGGCGAGGTCAGGAACCTGAGCGGCAAGGGGATCGCGATCGCGACCGGGCGTCCTCCGGCGATCGGGACGCGCGTGATCGTGCGGATGCTCGACGACGCCGCCCACGCGGAGTTCTTCTTCCCGTGCCGCGTGGTGTGGGCGCGCCGCGCGCCGCTGCCGGGCATGGGCCTGGTGTTCGACGGCGTGCCGACCAAGAGCGACTACCTCGCGCACGACGACACCGGCGTGTGGAAGCGCTCGTTCACGATCGGCACGCCGCGCAAGGACTCGCACGCGGCGTGATCAGCAGGAGTGCTCGCCCGCGCAGGGCCCGGCGGGGAGCGCGCGCTTCGCGACCTGCAGGAGTGCTCGCCCCGTAGGGCGCGTACGGGAGCGCGCGCTTCGCGCGCGGACGGAAGCGACCGGAGCGGGCGAGCCGATCTTCAGAGAGGCTACCGGAGGATGCGCAGGCGCGTCGGGGCCTTGGTCGCGGGGATGCGCGTGCCGCCCGCGCGCTCGAAGTGCACGCTCGCGATCTTGTTCGCGAGGTGCTCGGCGATCTCGGTGAACGCGCGCGCGGCCGACGAGTCGGGGACGCTCTGCACGATCGGCATGCCCTTGTCGCCCCACTCGCGCACCGGCGGCTCGAGCGGGATCTGCCCCAGCAGCGGCGCGCTCGCGAACTCCGCGACCTTCTGCCCGCCGCCCGCGCCGAAGAGCTCCTGCCGCACGCCCGCCGAGTCGACGAAGTAGCTCATGTTCTCGATCACACCGAGGATCGGCAGGCTGAGCTTGCTGCACATCGAGACGCACTTGTAGACGTCCTGCAGCGCGACCTCCTGCGGCGTCGTGACGATCACCGCCCCCGTGACCTTGAGCTTCTGCGCCATCGTCAGCGCGACGTCGCCGGTGCCCGGCGGCAGGTCGAGCACGAGGTAGTCGAGCTCGCCCCAGCTGACGTCGGTCAGGAACTGCTGCAGCGCCGAGTGCAGCATCGGCCCGCGCCAGATCACCGCCTGCTTGTCGTCCTCGAGCAGGAAGCCGATCGACATCATCTTCACGCCGAAGCGCTCGAGCGGAAGGATCTTCTTGTCCTCGCGGGTCGGCGGGTGGCCGTGCACGCCCATCATCGTCGGGATCGAGGGTCCGTAGATGTCGGCGTCGAGCAGGCCGACTCTCAGCCCCATGCGCTTGAGCGCGAGCGCCAGGTTGACGGCGGTCGTGCTCTTCCCGACGCCGCCCTTGCCGCTCATCACGAGCACGATGTTCTTCACGCCGGGGATCGGGTCGTCGCCCATCACCTCGCGCGTCGGGACCTGCACGTCGATCGTGACCTCGACCTCGCGGGCGCCTGCTTCCTGCGCGGTCCGGGTGAGCGTCGACTTCACCTTCTCGTGCACCGCGCTCGAGGGCGTCGCGAGGTGCGCCGTCATCGTCGCCTTGCCGCCCTGCACGGCGACGTCGGTCAGCGCGCCGATCTCGAGCATCGGCTTGTCGAATACGGGATCGACGACGTGCGCCAGCGCGCGCAGGAGAGCTTCGCGATCGAGGTCGGGCATTGCGGCGCGGGTGTGTGCCCGGCGTGCGCCTGCGTCAAGCAGTCGGTTCGCGGCGCCTATTTACTAGGTGTACTCTGCGCGTCCATGGACCGCCTCACTCGCTCGTTCTTCGTACTCGCTTCGCTCGCAGCGCTGCTCAACGCGTGCGGTGAGCCCCTCCCCACCGTCGCCGGCGACGGAGGTCCGCCCGACGACCGGAACCGTCTCGAGCTGCCCGGGCTCGATGGGGAGGTCGAGGTCGTCTACGACGATCGCGGCATCCCGCACATCTACGGCACCACCCGCCACGACCTGATGGTCGTGCAGGGCTACCTGATGAGCCGCGACCGCTTCGCGCAGATGGAGTTCATCCGCCGCAGCGTGCTCGGGCGCATCGCGGAGATCGCCGGCCCCGACTCGCTCCCGGACGACGTCGCGTCGCGCTGGGAGAGCTACCGCCGGATGGGCGTCGAGATCTACGAGGGCCTCGACGCGAACGATCCGACGCGCCTGGTGGCCGAGGCGTTCGTCGAGGGCATCAACATCTACATCGATCGCGTCAACGCGCGCGAGGAGAACCCGACCGTCGACGGCGCGGAGATCCTGAACGTCGTGCTCGCGAGCCCGTTCTTCGGGCACTGGGAGCCGGCCGACATCTTCGCGCTCGCGCGCTTCCAGGCGGCGAACCTCAGCTTCGATCCGCGCGACGATCTCAACCGCTCGCTCCGGCTGGCGGCCGTGCTCGAGGCGTTTCCGGCCGACTCCGCCGATCCGCGCCTCGCCGCGCGCGCCGGGTTCTTCGAGGACATGTACGGGCAGACGCCGGCGCGCGCCGCGTTCACGCGCGACGGTTTCGGCGACGGCTCGACGGTCGCGTTCCACCCGATCCGGCGGCTGCCGCGCGGGGGCGCGTTCGTGCCGAACGTGCGCTCGATCGAGGGTGCGATGCCCTTCCTCGATCGCCTCGAGGAGCGCAGCGCGCGCATCTTCGGTGACCTCGTGACGCGCGGCTCGAACAACTGGGCGGTCAGCGGTGCGCTCACGGCATCGGGCAACCCGATCCTCGCGAACGATCCGCACCTGTCGCTGATCTCGCCGCCGGTGTGGTGGTACGTGCACCTCAACACCGCACGCATGGGCGGCGAGGACGCGATCGACGCGCAGGGCGTCGCGTTCGCCGGGCTGCCCGGCATCGTGCTCGGGTTCAACCGCGACCTCGCCTGGGGCGTGACGACGACCGGCTACGACGTCACCGACGGATACCAGGAGCAGCTGACGGGCACGTGCGACGCCGACGGCAACGTCACCAGCGGCAGCGTGGTGTTCGACGGCGCGCAGCGGGACATCGCGTTCTACGACGAGACGATCTCGATCTCGGGCGCCGACGCGGTCACGGTGCGGCTGCCGTACCCGTCGCATCGCCCGGGCAGCATGTTCCTGCCGGGCAGCTGCGTGGCGGTCGACGGGATGGCCGGGCAGTTCACGGCGATCAGCGTGCGCTACACCGGCTGGGAGCCGAGCAACGAGCTCGCGACGTTCGTCGGGCTGCTGACCGCGTCGGACGTCGACGAGGGGCGCGCGGCGCTCGATGCGTTCGAGGTCGGCAGCCAGAACTTCATGCTCGTCGACGTCGACGACGTCATCTGGTCGACGCAGTCGCGCATCCCGGTGCGCGACGATCGCGCGACCGACTACATGATCACCGCGACCGGCATCCCGGGCGGTCACTGCCCGCACATGCTGCTGCCGGGCACCGGCGAGTACGAGTGGACGGGCGATCTCGACGAGCGGTTCATCCCTCATCAGAACAACCCGCCGCTCGGATGGATCGCGACGGCGAACCAGGACAACGTCGGCGTCACGGCGGATGGCAACCCGTGCAACGACCCGCACTACATCGGCGCGGGCTTCGAGTACGGGTTCCGCGAGGCGCGCATCCACGAGCGGCTCGCGGAGCTCGCGGCGCGCGGGAACATCACGACCGCCGACATGATCGAGCTGCAGTCGGAGACGCAGTCGACGCTCGGTCGCACGCTGCGGGATCCCATCGTGACGATCCTCGAGAACCCGACGATGGCGATCCCCGATCTGTCAGCGGCAGATCAGGCGCGGCTCGCCGATGCGCACGCGCGGCTGATGGCGTGGTCGCTCGAGACGCCGCACGGCGTCGGCGCTACCGACGCGAGCGAGCTCGCCGACAGCATCGCGACGACGATCTTCAACGCCGCGATCACGCGCATCATCCCGCTCGCGTTCGGCGACGAGATGGCGGCGCTGGAGATGGGAGGTCCGACGTCGGAGAGCGCGCGCCTGCTCGAGTGGTCGATGAACGAGCCGATGCGCCTCCACAGCTACGAGGCGGCGATCAGCGACACCGTGCTGTGGGACGATCTCGCGACCGCGGACACGGTCGAGACCAAGGAAGAGATCGTGATCCGCGGCGTGCTCGCGGGCCTCGACTTCCTCGAGGGGCGGCTCGGCGCCGACGTCGGCGAGTGGCGCTGGGGCCGCCTGCACACGGTGCGCTTCACGACCGTCGTGCCGTCGCTGAGCAGCACCGACATCCTGTCGATCCCTGCGAGCAACGACGAGACGTACCCCGACGGCTTCCCGCGCCACGGCGACTGGGGCAACGTCGATCCCGGCAACTTCGGTCTGTGGAACACCGAGCGGTTCTCGTTCGGCAGCGGCGCCTCGCAGCGCCTCGTCGTCGAGATGACGCCCGACGGACCGCTGGCGTTCAACGCGATCCCCGGCGGACAGAGCATCGATCCGAACAGCCCGCACAAGGCCGACGAGGCGGCGTTCTGGATCCGCAACGAGCAGCCGCCGCTCTACTTCACGGAGAGCGACGTGGCAGCGCACGCCGAGCGCACGCTGAGGGTGGTCCCGACCACGCCCTGAGCGGCGCGACCGCGTCGACCGAGACGAGGCCTCCGGCGCACGCGCGCCGGGGGCCTTCGTCGTCTTCGGCGCGATCTTCAGCGATGAGCGTGTGCGCGATGGTCGCCGGGCTGCGCACATCGGCGCACGCGCGACGCGCGGTCGGCTCGGCGCCGGGAGCGCTCCGGGCTCCACGGAGAGCCGCTCTCGGTGCGAGAAACTCCAGCGAATTCGCGCACATGATCGTGGTTCGGCGCGTGCGTAAGGGTCGCTCGCCATGCGAAGGTCCACGTCCCTCTCGCTCTCGCTCGTGCTGCTCCTCGGCGGCTGCGAAGGCGCCCTGCTCGACGGCGCCGCCGGCCCACGCGGGCAGTCGCGCGATCCCGGCCCGGCCTCGTGCGGCACGCCGCACGTCGCGGCGTCGGCGCTCGGGCGCCTGACGCGCGTCGAGTACGACTACGCGATCGAAGACCTGCTCGGCGACACGTCGGGGCCCGCGCGCACGTTCGCGCCCGACGACGTGACCACCGGCTTCGAGGTGGGCGGCACCGTCTCGCCGCTGCTCGCGGAGCAGTACCTCGACACCGCGACCGTGATCGCCGAGCGCGCGACCGCCGACCTCCCGGCGCTCACCGGCTGCGCATCGACGCTCGCGGACGAGGCGTGCGCGCAGCACTTCATCGAGCGCGTCGGCCGCCGCGCGTACCGGCGCGCGCTCACCAGCGAGGAGTCCGCGTCGCTGCTCGCGCTCTATCGCGAGGGCGCGATGCTCCAGGATCATCGCACCGGCATGCAGCTCGTGCTCGAGGCGATGCTGGTCTCGCCGAGCTTCCTCTATCACGTCGAGGCTGCGGGCCCCGACGTCGCGACCGGCGCGATCGTGCCGCTGAACGGGTTCGAGGTCGCGAGCCGCCTGTCGTTCTTCCTCTGGCGCTCGCTGCCCGACGACGAGCTCCTCGACGCCGCCGATGCCGGCGAGCTCGACGATCCGTTCAACGTCGAGATGCAGGCGCGCCGCATGCTCGAGGACGAGCGCGCGATGCGCGGCATCCGCGACTTCCACCGGCAGTGGCTCGAGCTCGATCGCCTCGCGCGCGTCGAGCGCGACGCCACGGTGTACCCCGAGTTCAGCGACGAGCTCGCGGCCGACATGCGCACCTCGCTCGATCTCTATCTCGACGACGTGATGCAGAACGGCTCGAGCATGGACACCCTCTTCCGCGGCGGCTTCGCGTACGTCAACGAGCGCCTCGCGCCGATCTACGGCATCGAGGGCGTCACCGGCGACGAGATGCGCCGCATGCCGATCGACGAGACTCAGCGCGCCGGTCTGCTCACGCAGCCCGCGCTGCTGACGCTGCACGGCAAGTCGAACCAGAGCGACCCGATCCACCGCGGCATCTTCGTGCGCACCCGGATGCTCTGCCAGCAGCTGCCGCCGCCGCCCGACGACATCGACATCGTGCCGCCCGATCTCGAGCCGGGCCTGACGACGCGCGAGCGCTTCAGCCAGCACCGCGAGGAGCCGAGCTGCGCGGGCTGCCACGTGCTGATCGATCCGATCGGCTTCGGCTTCGAGAACTACGACGCGCTCGGTCGGTTCCGCACCGACGAAGAGGGCCAGACCATCGACGCGAGCGGCGAGGTCGTGCAGGGCGGCGACGCGAGCGGCGAGTTCGACGGTCTGATCGAGCTGACCGATCAGCTCGCATCGAGCGAGGCCGTGCGCTCGTGCATGGCGCGGCAGTGGTTCCGCTTCGCGACGCAGCGCATCGAGACCAGCGCCGATCGCTGCTCGCTCGAGGACCTCGATCAGCGCTTCGAGGACTCGGGCTACGACATCCGCGAGCTGATGGTGGGCCTCGTCGCGATCGACGCGTTCACGCATCGCCGCATCCCGACCGAGACCGGCTCCACGGCTCCCTGAAGAAGACGAAGAAGGACGGAGACGAGACGAATGCTGCTCCCGATCTTCCAGCAGAAGAAGATGCGCCGCCGGGCCTTCGCCGGTGCGGTCGGCTTCGGCGCGATCGCGCTGCCGTTCCTGCGCCTGCTCGGCCAGGGCGCGGACGCCGGCGCGCAGTCGACCGGTCCCGCGAAGCGCTTGCTGATCGTGTTCTCGCCGAACGGCACGTGGCCGAACGAGTGGCGCCCCGACGGCGGCGAGACGGACTTCCGCTTCCGCCGCATCCTCGCGCCGCTCGAGCCGCACCGCAGCCGCGTGCTGACGCTCGGCGGCGTCTCGATGCTCTCGACCGAGCGCGGCCCCGGCGACGGACACCAGAAGGGCATGGGCCACGTGCTCACCGGCGTGCCGCTGCTTCCCGGCGACGTCGGAGGCGGCTGCGACTCGTGCCCGCCCGTGAGCTGGTCGAGCGACCTCTCGGTCGATCAGGCGATCGCCAACCACATCGGGAGCGACACGCGCTTCCGCTCGATCGAGCTCGGCGCGAAGTCGGCCGATCACGCGAACGTGTGGACGCGGATGTCGTACCGCGCCGCGAGCGAGCCGCTGCCGCCCGAGCGCAGCCCGTGGCGCGCGTTCGAGCGCATCTTCGGCGACGCCGGGATCGATCCCGACGCCGCGCGCCGCCGGCTCGCGCTGCGGCAGAGCGTGCTCGATCAGAACATCGGCGAGTACGAGCGGCTGGGCGCGCGGCTCGCACCGGCCGATCGCGCGCGGCTCGACAACCACCTGACGACGATCCGCGACATCGAGCGCCGCATCAGCGCGCCGGGCGCGCTCGGCGCCGAGTGCTCGATCCCCGACGTCGGCTCGCCGATGAACGCCGACGACATCGCGAACTATCCCGAGGTCGTGCGCCTGCAGAGCGACATCATGACGATGGCGTTCGCGTGCGGTCTGACGAACGTCGGCTCGATCCAGTGGACGAACTCGGTCGGCAACATCCCGTTCCCGAGCATCGGCATCGACACGAACCACCACGACCTCTCGCACGAGGGCGACTCGAACACGAGCGCGGTCGAGAGCCTCGTCCGCATCAACACCTGGTACGCCGAGCAGTTCGCGTATCTCGTGCAGCGCCTCGAGAGCACGCCGGAAGGCGACGGCACGATGCTCGACCACACGGTCGTCCTCTGGGTGAACGAGCTCGGCAAGGGCAACAGCCACACGCTCCGCAACATCCCGTTCGTGATGGCGGGCAACGTGCCGAACGACGACGGCACGCCGCACTTCCGCACGGGGCGCTACCTGCAGTTCGACGGCGCCAACACGCCGCACAACGACCTGCTGGTCTCGCTGTGCCAGGCGTACGGCATCGACACCGACGTGTTCGGCGATCGCGATTTCTGCAACGGCCCGCTCGCCGGGCTGACCTGAGTCGGCAGGAGTGCTCGCCCCGGAGGGCGCGCACGGGAGCGCGCGCTTCGCGCGCGGACGGAAGCGACCGGAGCGGGCGAGCCGATTTTTAGACAGCCCCTGAGTCGGCAGGAGTGCTCGCCCCGGAGGGCGCGTACGGGAGCGCGCGCAGCGCGTGTACGGCAGGGAGCGGGCGACGGGCGCGGCGCTCGCCCGCGCGACGATCGTGCAACATGCGACCCCCCGTCGGGCGCGGATCGGGCGCGCTCGGCGCGCGGTGGTACGCTCGGCTCTTCGATGTCGGACTCGAAGCCGAGCGCAGCTCCGCTCCTCGAGTGCGCCCCCGAGGAGGGCGCGCGTCGACTCGCGCTGCGCTGGATCGACGAGGCCACCGAGGCCGCCGAGCGCGTCGTCGAGGGAAACGACGACGAGGCGTTGCACGATCTGCGCGTGGCGCTCCGCAAGCTGCGTACGGTGGTGCGGACGTACGACGGAGAGCTGCGCGGCGCGCTCGCGAAGAAGCGGAAGAAGAAGCTCGATCGGCTGGTGCAGGCGACCGGCGCCGCACGCGATGCCGAGGTGCAGATCACGTGGCTGGAGGAGGCGCGCGGCGACCTCGAGGGCGGCGCGCAGCCGGGGATCGACTGGCTGCTCGAGCGGCTCCGCGAGCGCGAGGAAGCCGCGTACGCCGAGCTGCGCGCAACGACCGCGCCGGCGCTGCTCCGGTTCTTGCCGAAGGTGCGGCGTGAGCTCGCGCGGTACTCGACCGAGCACGTCGTGTTCGAGACGCGCGCGCCTCGTCGGTTCGCGGACACGACCGCGAAGCTCGTGCGGAAGCAGGCCGAGGAGCTCGCGTCGGTGCTGCGCGGCGTGCGCTCGCCGGACGACGAGGAGCGCGCGCACGAGGCGCGCAAGGACGGCAAGCGGCTGCGCTATCTGCTCGAGCCGCTGCGCCACGAAGAGGTCGCGGGCGCGTCGGAGATCGTCAAGACGCTCAAGCGCCTGCAGGATCTGCTCGGGGAGCTGAACGACATCGCGATGCGCTCGCAGCTGCTGCGCGAGGAGATCGAGCGCGCCGCGCTGGAGCGCGCGCGCAGTCTCGCGGAGCGAGCGCAGGCCGAGGA
>JALYRN010000691.1 GCA_030855295.1 Myxococcota bacterium
CTCCCGTACGGAACCTCCGGGGCGAGCACTCCTGTCGGGGGTCACGGCTCGGCGCAGGTGTTCTCGAACCCGAGCGGCGCGACGCAGCGTGCGTGGCACGTGACGCAGCGCTCGATCGCGCCGTCCTCCATCACGACGCGATCGGGCGCGACCTCCTGCCAGCGCCACGCGCCGCCCTCGCGGCGCATCGCGGTCCAGCCGAGCGCGTCGCTGCAGCTCGCGTCGCTGTACTCCTCCTTCACCACCACGGCGCCGTCGCCGAAGCTCCCCTCGCGCGTCGCGTACGTCGTGGCGGCGTCGGGGCTCGCGAGGATGCGGATGTACGCGAGCTCGTGCTCCGGGCTGCGCCGGCAGTCGCGCACCTCGAGGTAGCTCGCGGAGTAGTCCGCGGGGAACACGGGCTCGGCGGGCTCGGGCGCGGGACAGCCGGCGATCGGGGTCGCTGCGATCAGCGTCGCGAGCGCGACCACGGTGATGCGTCTCATCCGAGGTCGTACTCCTGCGTCTCGATCACGACGCCGTCGCCGTCATGCCACCAGACGCGCGCGCGCGTCGTCGCGGGATCGAGCTCGAGGACGGTGTAGTTGTTCTCTCCGGTCGCGAAGTCGAACTGAGCGCTGGTGAGGAAGCGCGCGAGCAGGTTGCCGGTCTGTGCGCCGGGCCCGACGAGCACCTCCGTCTGCGCGCTGCCGGGCCCCGACGTCGCGACCCGCTGCGCGCTCGCGAGGTGGAAGTCGCCCGCGACCCACAGCACGCCGGTCAGCGCGCGCTCGTCGATGAAGCTCAAGATCTCCTGACGCTGCGCGGGATAGCCCTCCCAGCGATCGTTCTGCGCGAAGTCGAACGCACCCGGGAAGTCGGAGATCGGAACCGAGTTCACGATGATCTTGAAGACGGCGTCGCTCGCCTCGAGCGCGCTCTTCAGCCAGTCCATCTGCGCGCGCGAGACGTACTCGGCCTCGGGCGTGCCACGCGTCGACGGTCGCCGCTCGCTGCGGCAATCCAGCACGAAGAGCTCCGCGGTGCGCCCCCAGCGCACGCTCTTCCAGACCCGATCGGGGGCTGCGGCATCGCGCCGCACCGGCTGGTGCTCGAAGAACGTGCGCACTGCCGCGGTGCGAGATGCCGCATCGAAGGTCTCGGGGTTCCAGTCGTTGTCGAACTCGTGATCGTCCCACGTCGCGAGCGCGCTGGTCGCGCCGCGCAGCGCGCGGTACTCGGCGCGGCCGACGCTCTGGATCCACTTCGCGCGATACTCGTCGAGCGAGCTCGATCCGTCGTTGTACGTGGTGTCGCCGACGTAGAGGAAGACATCGAGATCGTCGCGCGCGCCCGCGTGCGCGAGCGTCGCGAGCGAGCGCGTGTTGGCGGTGCACGACACCGCACCGATGAGCAGTGTCTCGAGCGCGCCCTCGGCGAGCGCCGCGCGCATGCGCCCGATCGCGCTGCGCGCCACGCGCGCGTCGCCGTCGAGCTCGAAGAACGCGAAGCGATGGCGCGCGCCCGGCGCGAGCGTCGCCACGTCGGCGTGCACGTACCCACCCTCGCTCGGCTCGACCGATCCGACGTGCGCGGTGCGCGCGTAGGTCTCGCCGTCCATCTCCCACACCACGAGCTCGAGCGGCATCGCGCCGGCGTATCGGGCCCAGAAGATCGCGCTCGTGCTCGTCGCGTCGCCGCTCGCCACGCCGAGAGGAAATGCATCGGTCGACTCGGGCACGGTCTCCGGCGGATCGATCGGCGCAGCGCCGGCATCGCTCGCTGCAGCGTCCTCGGGGCCGGGCGTGCGCGCATCGAGGCGCGCCGCATCACCGCGCGCCGCGCCGCCGTCTTCGCCCGCGACGCTGCCGTCGCCGCAGCCGACGCCGAGCCCGACCGCGGCGATCACGGCAGCACCGAGGAATTCACGGCGCGACTGGGTCGGCGAGCCCGACGCCTCCGGGTCCTCGTTCGCTCCGGAGACGACGTTCCGCTCTCGCTCGCTCATCGCAGGCCTCCGCTCGGAGGCGCCACGGTATCAGCGGTTCACGCGTCCAGGAAAGCCACGCGGAATAACGCCACGGAGTGCGCGAGCGCGGTGGCATGTCGGCTGCCTTACCCGGCTGCGATTCCGGTCCGGGCAAGAGCGCGCGGGCACACGGAACCAGACAGGAACCAGGAGGAGAGCGAATGCGTAACTGGAAGAGCGTGGCAGTCGGAAGCGCGTGGCTGCTCGCCGCGGCGTGCGGCGGCAACGAGGGCGAGACGGCGCGAGCCGATCTCGAGACCGACACGATGGGCGGAGAGCGCGCCGCGACCGATCGCCAGATGGGCGGCGAGGCGACCACCGATCCGTCGGCCGGCGCGAGCTACGACGTCTACGTGGTCGATCCGGCACCGCCGGTCGCCGTGATCCCCCCGCCGTCGGCTGGCGAGCCCGGCAGCGAATGGATGTCCGAGGGTGAACAGCAGGATCCCTTCGCGCAGGGCTCGCAGCAGCCCGGCACCACGCAGCAGGATCCTTTCGCGCAGGGCACGCAGCAGCCGGGCACCACGCAGCAGGATCCCTTCGCGCAGGGCACGCGGCAGCCGGGCACCACGCAGCAGGATCCCTTCGCGCAGGGCACGCAGCAGCCGCAGGACACCTTCGGTCAGACCGGCGCGCTGGCCCAGGTCTGCCCCGCGGACATCGAGGGGCTGAACGTGCGCGTGTCGACGATCCCGCGCGGCGGCGCGCTGGTCTTCACGGTCGACCGTGAAGAGGTCCAGGTCCTCCGCGATCGTCTCGATCGCTTCGCGCAGCTCCATCGCCAGCACCACGAGGGCATGCAGCCTGGCGCGGGCATGCACGGCATGGAGCACGGCGAGGGCAGCATGGGAAGCGCGCAGGGCACGCCGAGCGGCGGCGCGAGCGGTAGCGTCGGCGCCGGTGGCGCGGGCGCGAGCGGCAGCATCGGCGGCGGCATGGCGCAGGGCGGACAGCAGCAGCAGTTCGCCGATCAGGAGGCGCTGATCCATCAGGCGTCGGAGGTTCGCGTGGTCGAGATCCCGCGCGGCGCGCGGCTCGAGTTCCGCTTCGACGACGCCGAGCGTGTCAGCGACCTGCGCAGCGAGCTGCGCGAGAGCGCCACGATGCTCCGCGACGGGCGCTGCCCGCTGGCGCTGCAGCTCGAGAGCTGAGGCGACAGACAGACAGGAGTGCAGCCTTCGAGGCGCGCGGAGACGAGAGTCGACGATCGCGCGCGAACGCGGCGATCGGGGAACGCGTCCGCTCTTCGGAGCGGGCGCGTTCCTTTTTCTGCGCGTCGGAGCTCGAGGTCGCAGGACGCCCCGGCGAGACGATCTGCGTCCCCACCCTCCGCTGCGCGAGACGGGCAAGGCATTTGCTCTCTGAGGACGTGCGCGAGGCCGGTGGTCGGTCTCGGCTTCACGCGGAGGAAACGACATGCGAACGAACGCGATCATGGCGATCGGCACGCTCGCCCTCGGCCTGGCGGCAACGGCCCCCGCTGCCGCCCAGGATCGAGCGTACGAGTACGAGACCGGATACGAGCAGGGATACGAGCAGGCTCAGGCTCAGGCGCAGGACTACGACTTCGTCCGCTTCCGCTTCGGCGCCAGCGGCGTCGGCGGCGGTCACTGGGCGGGCGGCCCCGACATCGGCATGGGCGGCGCGCAGCTGCGGCTCGGCGTGCAGATCGGGCAGATGTTCGCGGTCTACTACCAGCCCACCGGCCTGGTCGGCTCGATCGTCGATCGCCCGGGCAGCGCGGGCAGCGCGGCCGGTCTCTTGTGGAACACGGCGATGGCCGAGGTGACGCTCGCCGACTTCATCCAGATCGGCGGCGGCCCGTCGATGGACTTCGTCTGGGGCTGTGATCGGAACTTCCAGGCCGAGGTCGACTGCGACAGCACCGATCCGTTCATCGGCGCGCACGGGCGCGTCGCGCTCGCGCTCGGTGGGCACGGGCCCGGTCGTCGCGGCGGCGTGACGATCTCGGCGGACGTGCACCCGACCTGGTATCGCAGCGACGATCCGTCGATCGCGGTGCTCGGCGGGATCGGCTTCGAGCTCTACTGAGCGGACAGGAGTGCTCGCCCCGGAGGGACCCGACGGAAGCGCGCGCTTCGCGTGCGGACGGAAGGTCCCGGAGCGGGCGAGCCGATTTTTAGACAGCCTTTGAGTCGAGTAGGAGTGCTCGCCCCGGAGGGCGCGTACGGGAGCGCGCCCGGCGCGCGGACGGAAG
>JALYRN010000692.1 GCA_030855295.1 Myxococcota bacterium
CTGCGGCGCTTCTCGGAGCGCCCCGACGCGCCGCTGACGCTGCGCCGCGCGCCCACCGAAGAGGGCTGAAACGTCCGCATCGCTCGCGTGCAGCGGCTATCATGCCGCGCCGATGATCTCTCGACGACGCTCGCGACGCGAGGTGCTCGCCTCATCCGCTCTGGCGCTCGTGCTCGCGACCGCCGCTGCGATGCCCGCGCGCGCGTCCGCGCAGGCATACGAGGCCTCGTACCAGACCTGGACATCGCTGACGGTCCAGGGAAACGTCACGCCGGATCTGGCGCTCTACGTCGATCTGAACTGGCGCTTCTACGACGACTTCCATCCCTATCAGCAGCTCTATCGGCCGGGGCTCGGATATCGGATCGCGCCCGGGATGTACGTGTGGCTCGCGTACGCGTGGACGCCCTCGTGGAACGACGCGCGCCAATTCGTCGACGAGCACCGGATCTGGGAGCAGTGGAGCTACGACGTCCCGGGTCTGCCATCCGGCATCCGGTGGTACTCGCGCGTGCGCCTCGAGCAGCGGTTCCGACCCGAGCTCAGCTCCGACGTGGCGCTGCGGCTGCGCTTCATGTCGCGCGTGCTGGTGCCGTTCGCGCCCGACCTGCCGCTGCACCTGTCGCTCTGGGACGAAGCGTTCGTGCCGGTCACGAACGCCGGGCAGTCGGCGGGCGGGCTGTGGCAGCGGATCGGCTTCGATCAGAACCGGCTCTTCGTCGGCGTCGGATGGAACGTCGTGCCGCCACAGGTGCGCATCGAGCTCGGGTACCTCAACCACTGGATCGTGAGCCACGCCGGCACCGACGTGGTGCACCACGCGGTCGCGCTGAACGCGTTCGTCACGGTGCCGTGAGCGCACCGACGTCGCCGCGGTGGTGCGCTCCGTCGAGGGCGCGCCGGTGCGCTGTTCGCTCAGCCGTACCTCCCCGGCGGGATGACGCCGATCGGCCCATCGATGCTCTGCCATCTCACGCGCGGACCTTCGACGGTCGTGGGGCTCTCGCCCGCCGCCGGCGCGAGCACGACGACGTCTTCCACGTCGATGTAGTAGCGCCGCGATCCGCCGGCGATCTCGGGGGACTCCCGGAACTCGCAGCTCACCATCGCAGAGCCCTGGAAGCGCGCCTGATAGGTGTTGGCCGAGAGCGCGGCGTTCGAGAACACGAACACGCACTCTTCGAACAGCTCAGGCGCACTGGGATTGCCCATGAACACGGCGCGCACGCGGTGGCTGGTGAAGGTGCAGCGGCGCCAGGTCGCGCCCTCGCTACCGTCGGGCACGGTGTAGAGGTTGTTCCTCCGACTGACGTTTCCATCCGTCCACTCGCGGTCTTCGAACTCACAGTCCTCGAACAGCACAGCGAGCTCGGGGTTCGGTGCACCACCTTCCGTCGTGTGCCCGTCGTGCGCGTGGTGCGCCGACCCGTAGATGCGGCACCCGCGGAACACGAGGCCGGGCCGGTTCGCCCAGATGCTGTACGAGGTCGTCGCCCAGAAGGTGCAGTCGACGAACGTCGTGTAGCCGCCGTCTCCCTCGGCAGCGACCATGCCCGCGCCGACGTTGTCGATGAACTCGCAGCGCGTGAAGAGGCCCTCGCGCGCGATCTCGGTGGTGCGGGCGTTGGGCTCGATGTCGAAGCCGGCGCCCGGGAGCGAAGCCAGCGGCACGCCGTCGTCCTCGCCGCCGCCCCGGTTGATCGCGCGCCCGGTGTGGTTGAACTTGCAGTCGGTCGCCTCGAGCCCCCAGCCGCCGATCCACGAGAGGCCCTGTCGGCCGTTGTACTCGGACACGACGCGCACGAGCGTGTGCGGCATGCGTCGGGGCGGCGGCCCTCCCCGGTGCAGCACGGTGATCCCGTCGAGCCCGTGGTGGTGCGTCCACACGTCCTGCACGCGCACGTCCGTACAGCGATTCACCCAGATGCCGGCGGCGCTGCTCTGACGACTGATGTTGCCCCACTGCCCACCGAGCACGAGCTCCGTGCTGTTGCCGTCCAGCTCGAGGCCCTCGATCACCACGCCGGTCGAGGTGCTGATCTCGAACATGCGGCCGACGTGCGCGCCGGCGTCGCGCGCTGCCGTGGGCCCCGCGATCGCGGCGCCGGTGGTCGGATCGAACGCGCCGTAGTGCAGCCCCGGGGCGAGCCGCATCGTCGCGCCGTGGCCGGAGATCTTCAGGCAGCTCAGGTCCTGCACCGTGAAGATGTTCTCGGGCCGGTAGTAGGGGCCCGAGGTGCCGGGCGGCTTGATGGTCTGACGGCCGACGAGATAGGTCCGCGCCGGGATCGTGAGCTCGCCTCCGCCGGCGGCCTGGATCATCGCGGCTGCGCGCTGGAACGCGTCGGTGTCGTCGGTGGTGCCGTCACCGACCGCCCCGCAGTCGCGCACGAGGTCGATGCTCGGCAGCGGTCCACAGCCCGGCGTGGGCTCGGGGGCGTCGACGAGCGCGCCCGCGTCCTGCGGCGCCGACGCATCGAAGTCGGGCACGTACCCGTCTGGCGCGGCGGCGTCGACCCCGCGCGAGGCGTCCCCGGGGCGAACCGACGCATCGCTCGGCCCGACCGCGGACTCACACGCAGCGAGCGCCGCGGCGGCCGGAAGCACGGCGGTCGCGCCCAGGAAGTAGCGTCGGGTGAGCGGAGCTCGAGTCTTCGTCATGAGCGTCTCCTCGCGATCGAGTGGCGTCGTCGTCTGCTTCGGTGCGGTCATCCGGGAAGCGCCATCGCATGGCGTGTGCCACGCGCATGATCGCGGAGAGCGTGCGTGCCGCGCTCGTCGATCGTTGGCTGCGCCCCACACGAGGCGCGCGGGATCAGAGCCCGCAGTCGATGCACGGGCAGTAGCGCTGCCACTCGGGCTCGACGGGTCGCGTCATCGGCACGCCGAGCTGCCCGAGATCGTTCGCGCCGGCGCACGCGAGCGTGCCGTCGTCGAGGCGCGCGCACGTGTGATAGGAGCCGACACGCAGCTCGCGCGTGGTCGCCGGGACGCCGGGATACGCGGCGGTCGGACCGGGGGGCAGCGTCGAGCCCACGGCGGCAGCGCCCAGCGCGAGCCGGCCGTCGACGTTGGATCCCCAGACCCACGGCGCGCCGCCCGTGAGCGCCCCACCATGGCCGCGCCCCACCGCGAGCCGCTCGTCCTCCGTCGATGCCGCGACTGCCATCGAGAGGGTCGGCGCCTCCGCGACCGCTCGCACCAGCGTGCCGGGCTCCAGCGGAAGGCTCGTCGCGACCGCGTCACCCCAGCAGAAGACGCGACCGACCTCGCTGCGTGCGCAGAACCCCGCGACGCCGCCCGCGAGCTCGACGATGCGACCCGCGTCGTCCGGGAGCGGAACCGGAACGATGCCCGCTCGCGGCTCCGCGTCGCCCGTCCCCAGCGTGCCTCGCGTGTTGTCGCCCCAGCACGAGACCCCCGCGCCATCCATCAGGATCGCGCACGTCGCGCGCTGGGTGATCGCGACGTCGGCGAAGAGCCCCTCGATCCGGCGCGGGCTCGAGACGATCGCGTCGCGGGCGCTCACGGCCTGCGTGGGATCGACCTGCCCTTCTTCGTTCGCGCCCCAGCACCAGAGCTCGCCGCGCGAGAACGCGCAGGCATGCAGGTCGGGATCGATGCGATCGTCGTGGGTGTGGGGCGCGACCACGCGATCCCAGGCGCTCCCCAGCGGATGCGGGACCCGCACCGGCGAGAAGGCGTTCACGTCGATCGCCGCGTCGCCGAGACCGAGCTGTCCGCGGCGGTTCCAGCCCCACGCCCAGAGCCCGCCCTCGGTGTCGATCGCGTAGCCGCTCGCGACGCCCGCGACGACCGACGAGAAGATCGTTCCCTCGGGCACGTCGAGCGTCCGCGCGTCCGCGCGCCAGCTCGCGCTCGTGGTGCCGCCGCGCGTTCCGTCGCCGAGCTCGCCCTGGCCGTTGGAGCCCCAGCACGCGACGCGGCCGTCGCCGGTGCGCATGCACGTGAACGTCTCGCCGGCCGAGAGCTCCACGGCCGGCGTGCCCGGCAGGCACGACTCGCCGTTCCAACATCCCGTGCAGCATGCGCCGTCGCGGCAGACGCCGGCGGCGCCGCTCGAGAGGCATGCGGCGCCCTCGACCTCGCAGCGCTCGAGACACTCTCCGTCGACGCAGGTCGTGCCCTCGCATCCGGGCGCGCCGGCGTCGGGCGCTGCCAGCGTCAGCGTCACGAGCCCGACGGGCGCGTCTGCGC
>JALYRN010000693.1 GCA_030855295.1 Myxococcota bacterium
GATCCGGGTCGCGCGCGCGCTGGGGAAGCTCGCGGCGATCGACGACGCGTTCCGCGCGGCGCGGCTCTCGTACTCGAAGGTGCGCGCGCTGACGCGCGTGGCCGACGCGTCGAACGAGGCCGCGCTGCTCGACATGGCGCTGCACGCGACCGCGGCGCATCTGGAGATCATCTGTCGCGGGATCCGGCGCGTGGTGCGGGACCAGCGTGGCGAGGTGATCGAGATGCACGAGCGGCCCGAGCGCTGGGTGCGCGAGCGCAGCACGGACGACGGGATGGTCCGTATCGAAGCGCAGCTCCATCCCGACGAGGCAGCGCTGGTGTGGAGCGCGATCGAGCTCGCGCGCGGGCTGGGCGGTGACGGCGTTCCGATCGACCGCGCGGACGCGCTGGTGCGCATCGCGGACGCGTTCGTTGCCGGCGAGCGCGGCGGCGCGCCGGAGCAGCACCGGTGCGGCGCAGAGCGCGCGCAGGTCGTCGTGCATCTGCAGCCGGAGGCCCTCGCTGGTGCTGCCGGCGCGCTCGCCGCGACGCTCGACGATGGAGCGCGCGTTCCCGCGGAGACGTTTCGTCGGGTGTCGTGCGACGCGACGCTGCTCGGGATCCGCACCGACGACTCGGGGAACGTGGTCGAGATCGGATCGAGAACGCGCGTGGTCAGCGGCGCGCGACGGCGTGCGCTGCAGCTGAGGGATCGCGGCTGTCGCTTCCCGGGGTGCGCGAACCACGCGTGGCTCGACGCGCATCACCTCGAGCACTGGGCGCACGGCGGAGCGACCACGATGAGCAATCTCGTGTTGCTCTGTCCGGCGCACCATCGGCTGGTGCACGAGGGCGGCTTCTCGATCGTGCGCTCCGATGCGGGCGGTTTCGAGGTGCGGAGACCCGACGGCGTGCTCGTGCCCTGCGTGCCCTCCGCGGCGTCGAGCGCTTCGGTCGATACGCTGCGCCTCATCACCGGCGCACGGCTCGCCTCCGCGCGAACGTCGATCGACGACGAGACGCTCCTACCGCGCTGGGACGGGCGCGCGCCGGATGTCTCGGCGTGCGTCGCTGCGGGCCTGCCGCGCGGATGAGTCGGGGAACGACGCGGCGGCGTGATCCTTGAGGACGGATGCTTCCCCGTGATCCTCTGCTGCTGGAGCGCGCCCTTCAGCACGGAGGAGGTGAACGCCTACGTCTGACGCCCCCGACTCGCGACGATGGCAGGCCACGATCGCTTCCGCCGCGCGTCGCGGGCCGCGGGGCCGCGGCGTGAAGAGACGTGCTCGTGTCACGACCTGCGCGTTCGCGCGGGTGCCACGCGGCGGGACCTCGGTAATCGGGACGCGACGTTCACGAGCTCCGGACGGCCGATCCCGGATGATCACGCGTCGGCAGGTCATCGGGTACGCGCCGTGGAGCACGGCGGGCACAACACGTGGTCTGTTTCGTCTCCGCGGATCGGGTGCGCCCTCGCACGTGCGCGCCTACGGCGCCCGGTGGTAGATCCGGGCGATGGCGACGAACCGCGAGCTCTACGATCAGGCGCAGAAGCACTACGTCCAGAACTACCGGCAGGCGCCGTTCGTGCTGGCGCGCGGCCGAGGGTGTCGGGTGTGGGATGTCGAGGACAACGAGTACCTCGACTTCTCGGGCGGGATCGCGGTGCTGTCGGTGGGGCACGCGCACCCGACGCTCGCCAAGGCGATCGCCGATCAGGCGGGGCGGCTGATCCACACGTCGAACCTGTTCTACAGCGATCGCGCGATCGAGCTCGCGACCGAGCTGACGCGGCGCACCGGGTTCGATCGGGTGTACTTCGCGAACAGCGGGACCGAGGCGAACGAGGCACTGATCAAGATCGCGCGGCGCTGGCACTACGACCGCGGCGAGCCGCAGCGCACCGAGCTGGTCGCGACCCACAACTCGTTCCACGGACGCACGATCGGCGCGGTGACGCTGACCGGGCAGCCCAAGTACCACCAGGGGTTCGGGCCGATGCTGCCGGGCGTGCTGCACATCCCGTACGGCGATCTCGACGCCCTGCGCAGCGCCGTCGGCAAGTCCACCGCCGCCGTGTTCCTCGAGCCGATCCAGGCCGAGGGCGGGCTGATCCTCGGGACCGACGAGTACCTCCGCGGCGCCCGCGCGATCTGCGACGAGGCCGGCGCGCTGCTGATGTTCGACGAGGTGCAGACCGGCTACGGACGCACCGGCCGCTTCTTGGCGCGCGAGTGGTCCGGCGTCATGCCCGACGCGTGCTCGCTCGCGAAGGGGATCGGCGGGGGCTTTCCGCTCGCGGCGATGGCGATCACCGAGAAGCTCGCGAGCGGGCTGCCGGTCGGCGCGCACGGCTCGACGTTCGGCGGCAACCCGCTCGCCGCCGCCGCGGGCCTCGCGATCCTCCGCATCTTCGACGAGGAAGGCTGCGTCGCGAACGCCGAGACGATGGGACGCTACCTCGGCGAGCAGCTCGCGTCGCTCGTCCGCGATCCCGAGATCCCCGCCGCCGCCGAGCATCGCGGCAAGGGGCTCCTCCAGGGCGTGCGCATCGACGCCGCCTACGATCCGCTCGCGACGCTCCAGCTCCTTCGCAACGAGCACCGCGTGCTCGCGTCGCTCGCGGGCGGCGACGTGCTCCGGTTCGCGCCCCCGCTCAACGTCGAGCAGGGCGAGATCGACACCGCCGTCGCGAAGCTCCGCCTGGCCCTGCGGGACGCTCCCGCGAAGAAGTGATAGAGAGCGCGCCGTGCCCCGCCATTTCCTGACGCTGCTCGATCTCGGCAAGGACGACCTCGCCCACGTGCTCGCGCGCGGCAAGGAGCTGAAGAAGCTCCGCGGCACGCCCCAGCACCCGCGCCCGCTCGCCGGCAAGAGCGTCGCGATCCTGCTCGAGAAGGCCTCGACCCGGACGCGCGTCTCCTTCGACGTCGGCATCCACGAGCTCGGCGGTCATCCGATCACGCTGCTCGCGAAGGACACGCAGCTCGGCCGTGGCGAGCCGATCGAGGACACGGCGCACATGCTCTCGGGGTTCGTGCACGCGATCGTGCATCGCACCCATGGGCACGATCGCGTGCGCGCGCTCGCCGAGCACTCGTCGGTGCCGGTGATCAACGGCCTCTGCGATCGCTTCCATCCCTGTCAGCTGCTCGCCGATCTGATGACGGTGCAGGAAGAGATCGGCAGCGAGGATCTCCGCGAGGTCCCGGTGGCGTGGATCGGTGACGGCAACAACGTCGCGCACTCGTGGATGCTCTCCGCCGCGCTGACGGGCCTCGATCTGCGCCTCGCGTGCCCCGACGGCTTCCGCCCCGATCCCGCGATCATGGATCTCGCCGAGCGCACCGCGGCCGAGCACAAGACCGGCGCGCGCATCCGCGTGGTGCGCGATCCGCGCGTCGCGGTCGAGGGCGCGCGCGTCGTGACCACCGACGTCTGGGCGAGCATGGGCCAGGAGGAGGAGGCGAGCGCGCGCGCCCGCGTGTTCGCCGGCTTCGAGGTCGATCCGCCGCTGATGGCCGCGGCCGATGCGCGCGCGGTCTTCCTGCACTGCCTGCCGGCGCACCGCGGCGAAGAGGTCGCGGCCGCCGTGATCGACGGCCCCGCGTCGCGCGTCTGGGCCCAGGCGGAGAACCGCCTGCACGGCCAGAAGGCGCTGCTCGAGCTCCTCGTCACCTGACGCGCTCCGGCGCCCGTACTCACGCTTCCGCGTCGCGATCCTCTCCCTGTTCGCGCGCGGAACGCGCGTGATAGTGTGCCCTGGGCCGGCGCGGCACGTGAGCAACCGACGACCCAGCATCCCGCGGCTCCTCGACGGAGTGGACCCTCGCGCGTTCCCGCTGACGCCGATCGAGGGATTCGTGATGTCGCGCGTCGACGGTGCCGCGACGGTGCACGATCTCGCCGATCTGACGAACCTCGAGCCCGGCGAGGTCGAGCGCGTGATCGGCAAGCTCGTCGAGCTCGGCGTCGCCGAGTGGGCCGACGGCGCGATCAGCCTGCCGCGCGCCTCGATGCGCCCGGCCACTCCGTCGGATCCGAGCCTCCGTCGCCCGATCGCGCCGCCTGGTCCGCCGCCGGCGCGCCCTCACATCACCGAGAGCCAGCCTCCCACCGCGACCCGCGAGCCGGTGCACGTGCGCCTGCCGCCGACGCCGCGCCGGCCGAGCTCGCCGTACCTCGAGCGTCAGAGCGCGAGCGACACCGTCGAGCCGAGCCGCCCGTCGAGCC
>JALYRN010000694.1 GCA_030855295.1 Myxococcota bacterium
GCTCACCGCTCTCACCCTCGGGCGCGCCCCAGGGGCTCTCCTGCGGCGTCGCGCTCGCCTCACCGCCGGCGGGCGTGCCAGGAGTCTCGCCGCCCTCGAGGTCGTCGTCGTCGACGCCCTCGTCGGGCTCGCGCGAGCCAGGCGGGCGCTCGAGCTCGCCCCGCTGCTCGTCTCCTTCGTCCTCGCCGCCCGCCGTGTCCCCGCCACCGCGGCTCACGGTCCCCGTGCTGCCCTCCTGCTCGCACGCCGGCAGCACGACGCCGCCGACCGCGAGCAGACACACGAGCAGCAGCGCCTCCGGTCCTCGATGACCCGGTGCGGGGCGAGCTGCGCTCTGGCGCGCCTGGGTCATCACTCTTCCTCCCGGGCCATCGGAGGCGCCGCGATGTCGGTCTCCATCGGCAGCGTGCGACCGGCGCGTGCGCGCTGGAACTCCCCAGGCTGGTAGGCCTGGAACGACGGATCGCGCTGCTGCTCGCCCGCGATGCACTCGGCGATGCGCTCGTCGCCGTACGCCTGCAGGCGATCGACCGCGATGCGCGTGTACTCGTTGTCGATCGAGCCCGCCCGCGCCGCGCGCGCCGCGAGAGCGTACCGAACGATCGCGAAGCACTCGACGGGACGCACGCGGGTGTCGAGCGTCTGCCGGATGCGATCTTCGACCTGGACGCGCAGCTCGTCGCGCACCTCCTGCGACGCGCCGCGCGCGCGCCGCGCCAGATCGGCCGGCATCGCGAACGGCGTGTTCAGGATCGAGCGAGCGAGGATCTCGTAGACCCTGCCCTGCCGCACGAACGACGCGATGGTCCACGTCGGCCGTCCGTACTCGGGCACCGGCGCGTAGCCCTCGACGAGTGCGGTCGCGCGGCGCGAGCCCTCGTCGATCTGCCGCGCGACGCCGTCGACGTACGCCTGGATCGTCGCGGGGCTGCCCGCCGTGATCGCGAACGTCTCGAAGGGGGCCATGTTCTCGTCGACCAGCTCGAAGCGCGCCTGCGCCGCGTGCTCGGCCGCGATCGAGCCGCGGGTCTGGCCGCTGCGCGCGAACGCGTCGACGACGTCCTGCAGTGCCTGCCGGTAGTCGCGGGTCTGACGCATCTCGCGACGCGCCTCCGCGATCCGCCAGTACGCCGTCACCAGGAGCTCGCCCGCGTCCGCATCGTTGCGGTAGCGGTCGATGAACGCGCGCATCTCGCGGACGGTGCCGTTCCAGTCGCGACGCTTGAACTGCATCTCCGCGACGCGGTACGCCGCGTTGCGCTGATCGGCGGCCGCCGCGCCGGGCGTCTGCGTGATGCGGCGGTAGTACTCGGCCGCGCGCGTGTAGTCCTGCTGGTACTCGAGGATGCGCGCCGCGTTGATCAGCGCGTCGGTCCGGATCTGCGCGATCGCCGCGTCGGTCGAGCGCGCGAATCGATCCGAGTCCGCGAGCGTGCGGTAGTTCTGGATCGCGCGGTCGTAGTCGAAGTAGCGGTTCGCCGCGAACGCGAGCCGGAAGTACGCGGTCGCGAGGATCGAGTCGAGGCGCGCCTGCTGCTCGGGCGTGTCGACCTGCCGCGGGCCGACCTCGTCGACGACGCGCTGGTAGAGACGCGACGCCGACTCGTTGCGGCCGGTGCACTCGAGCGCGACCGCCGCCTGGATCAGCGCGCGCGGTGCGTCGTCGTGCCGCGGGTCGTCGTTGACCGCGTTGACCATCTGCGTGGCCGACTGCTCGAAGAGCGTCACCTGCTCTGCGCTCGGACGCGCCGGGCAGAGCTCGTCGGCGGGCGTGTCGCCGCGCGCGCGCTGGTAGAGCTCGAGCGCGCGCTGGAACCGGATGTTCCCGAGGTCGCGCGTCAAGAGGCACTGCGGGTTGCTCTCGTTCGCGGGGTCTTCGCAGTCGACCGCCACCGGCGCGCTCGCGTCCGGCGTGAACGTGCACTGGCGCTCCTGGAGATCCCGCGCGAGGCGCTCGACCTCGGCGGTGTCACCGAGCTGGACTGCGATGTTGCGCAGCGAGACCCAGGCGACCTGGCCCTCCTCGCTCGCGAGCGGACCACGGCAGCGCTCGAGATAGATGCGGCGGAAGCGCTCGCGCGCCTGATCCCACCACCCGTAATTGTAGAGCAGCAGGGTGTTGTTGTAGTCGTACGCCGGCCGGACGTGCTCGCGGTCCTGCGCCTCGGGCACGCGGGCCAGGTAGATCTCACGCGCCTGCGCGACGCGCTGCACGAGCTCGGGCATCTCGACCGGTGAGACGCGCGCGGGCGGTCCGGGAGTCACTTCCGGCGGATCCTGACGGATCTGCACGGCACCCTGCCGCTCGGCATCTTCCAGCATGTACTGGAGCGCGAGCACGACGCGCCGGGCCGACTCGCTCAGGTAGCGATCGTCGAGGTTCGAGTCGCGCACCGACGCGTACTGCGACGCGGCGTCTTCGTACTGCTGCGACCAGAAGAGCGCGTCCGCGAGGTTGTACTGGAGCTCGTACGCGTTCGGGCTGTTCGGGTACTGCTCGATGTACTGCCGGTAGCCCAGCGCCGCGGCGTTGTACTCCTGGACGGCCTGCTGCAGGAGCTCCTCGTCCTGGTCGGCGATCGCGCGCTGGCGCAGCCGCTGCGCGGTCTGGTGGTGCTGGAGCGCGGCGTTGATGATCGACGCCTCGGCGAGCTGCTCGGCGCGCCGCTGCTCGATCGGATGCTCGAGGTTGGCCTCCCACCAGTCGGTGCCCTGGCCGTAGTTCGCCAGCTCGAAGCGCTCGCGCTGCGCTTCCTCCTGCCGGCCGCGTCGCTCGTGGGCGCGCGCGATCTGGTTGACGATCTCGGGGGCGCGGTGGTGCAGCGGCCAGCGCTGCAGCGCGTACTCCCAGACCTGGATCGCCTCGTCGTAGCGATCCTCCTCGAAGTAGATCTGACCGAGCTGGAAGTAGACCTCGACCGTCCACGGTCGATCCTGCGGCATCAGGCTCGGGTCCTGGATGCGCTGGAACCCGGTCGGCTGTCCCTGCTCCGGATCGGGGATCTGATCCTCGTTCCAGTCGTCGTACGCGAACGTGATGCCGAGGTACTGCACGGCCTCCGCGCGCAGCTCCGAGCCGGCGCGGCCGGTGCGCTCGTACTCGCGGTCCGACCAGTCGATCAGCTGCGCGAAGTGCTCGATGGCCTGGGGGTACCGGCTCGCGCGGTAGTAGGCCCATGCCACCTTGTAGAGCGCGAGGTTGTAGTTGCGATCGTCGGGGTTCGCGAGCACGCGCTGGTAGGCGCTGATCGCGCGATCGAGCGCATGCGGCTCGAAGTCGAAGTCGAAGTGGTACTCGCCGATGCGGAGCCACGTCTCGCTGAGGAACTCCGCGCCCTCCATCACCGGCGTGCAGTTCGAGTAGGGATCGACGAAGGGCTCGTCGATCCCGCTCTGCGGGGTCGGATCGAGCGTCAGCGCGGGGTGCGCGTCGGCCGGCGCGTCCTCGGCCGCCTCGCCCTCCACCGGCTCGACCGGCGTCGGCTCGCCCGTGTACTGATAGCGATTGGCGCAGACCAGCGTCAGCCAGGCGAGGCGCGCCTCGGCCATCTCGCCCATCTCGTTGAGCGTGTAGCCGATCAGGTAGTACACGCCGTCGATGCGGCGGTACGTGGGAAAGCGCCGCACGAGCTCGCGATACAGGTTGATCGTGGGCGAGAAGTCGGGGTGCCCTTCCTCCGGCATGTCGCCCGAGAGCGCCGCGTCCTGGAACGCGATCGCGCTGCGCTCGTAGTAGAGCTCGCCGAGCCGGAACATCGCGTCCGGCGTGTAGGTCGGATCGTCGGGATAGCGCCGGACGAAGCGCTCGAAGAGGCGGATCGCGCGCTCGCGCGCCTCGTTCTGCAGCCGCTCTTCTTCGCGGATCTGGCGCGCGTAGCCCTGCTCGCGATCGCGCCGCCGCTGCATGTACTCGCGGCGCAGGATCGAGCGGATCGCCTCGCGGTACGAGGTGCCCGACTTCGTGAAGCGACCGACCTCGGCCTCCATCTCACGAAGCGCCGCGACCTGCTCCGCCGACGGCGGCGGTCGCTCGTCACGGATGCGGCGATCGGTCGTGTCGAGGAACGACGGGAGCGGCACGTCGGTGGTGCCGGCCCACGGCACCGAGGGGCCGGGGCCGCCGTCGACCGTCGTCGCCGTCGGCGCGCCCGCATCCACGCTCGCATCCGCGCCCGCATCGGCGGCCGCCGCGACGCCTGCGTCC
>JALYRN010000695.1 GCA_030855295.1 Myxococcota bacterium
GGCGAGATCCTGGAAGTGGCTTCTCGCGACCTCGTCGCCGACGCTGGTGACGAACGTGCGGATGCCCGCGTCCCACGCGCGGCGCATCGCGGCGACCGAGGCCGCGCGCGCGTCGCCGCCGGAGCAGCCGTTGGGCTCTCCGTCGGTCGCGAGCAGCAGCACGGGCGCGCCGCCCTCGATGCCGCCGAGCTCGACGAGTCGATCGGTCACGTCCTCGATCGCCTCGCCGGTCGGCGTGCCGCCGGCGGGCCCGAGCGATCGCAGCTCGCTCGCGATCGCGTCCGCGTTGCCCAGCGCGGGCGGCACCCACGTCATCTCGGGACAGGCTCGCGCCGTGGTGTAGGTCGCCGCGCCGAAGCGCACGCGGTCCTCGTACGCGTCGACGATGCCAGGCCCGACCAGGAGATCGAGCAGCACCACCCAGCGCGACGCGGGCTCGGGGAAGTGCGTCGTCGGCTCGCGGAACGTCGCGCGCATCGACCCCGAGCGATCGAGCAGCAGCACCACCGTCGGCGGCACCATGCCGAAGCGAAGATCGACGTCACCGCAGATCATCGCTCCGTCGATCTCGATCGACGGAGCGTCGCGCGGGATCATCGCGTCGGCGGAGATCGCGGCGTCGATGCGCGGGGGTGGGCGCAGCCCTCCGTCGGGCAGGCGCTCGAGGCCGCCGTCGAACGGCTCATCGCTCGACGGTGTGCCCAGCCCCGTCCGCGCCCCGCAGCTCGCGAGCAGGAGCGCCGCGAGCGCCACCATCGCGCGTCGCGGCCTCGGCGCCGCGCGTCCAGTGTGGTCCCGCCGGTCCATCCGCCGACGACGATGATGCGCGCCTCGATCCGAGCTGTCGATTCCGCGGGGCGCTCCGCCGCGAGCGACGCGCACCTGACAGCATGTGTTCAGGCTGCACATCACGAACGGCGCGAGCCGAACGCGGCGTCGAACGCGTGCAGCGCGGGCACGAGCGCTCTCCGCCAGCCTGGCGAGCTGGGTGCGGATCGCGCTCGTGGATCTCGGAGCGGTTCGGAGCGACTCTCGCGGTGGAGGTGCTCATGCGCCAGAACGGATCGATGGTCGTGCTCGCCCTCGCGCTCGGGCTTCCCTCGTGGGGTGGGTGCTATCTGTTCCACGGCCTCGACGCGCGCTCTCCCGACGCGGATCCATCGCCGACACCAGCTCCCCACGACGCCGGGTTGCCCGGTCGGCGCGATGCCGGTCCGCCGCCGACGCCGATGCCGATCGACGGGGGACCGCTGCCCGACGACGAGCCGGACGTCGTGCCCGGCGAGCGACCGAGCGATGATCCCTCGGCCGGCGGCTGGATCGATCCGCCCCCCGCCGGCAGCAATCCGTGCTGCGACGTCGGCGAGGTGATCGGGCTCGACGATCCGGAGCGCCCGACGACCCGACCCGTGATCGCATGGAACGGACGCGAGTGGGGCGTCGCGTGGCAGGACGAAGAGCGGACGGGCGCGCCAGACCCCGCGTTCCGCGTGCGCTTCCGTCGCCTCGATCGCGCCGCACGTCCGACCAGCGCGGCCGCAGACGTCCCGGGCGTGAGCGGGTTCCCGTCGGCGCTCGCGTGGGGTGGCGGTCGCTTCGGCCTCCTCACGACGGCGCCGGAGGACGCTCGTGTCGTCGCTCCGTCGGCCACGCTCGCCGTCCTCGACGCCGAGGGCCGCCTCGTGGACTGGGCGCCGGTGGCGGCCTCGGAACACGGCGGCGCGCTGGCGCGCTACGAGCTCGCCCACGGCTGGGCGATGGCGACGTACCGCGACATCGACGGCGGCGGCCGCGGTGAGAGTCGGCTCGTCGTCTACGGCGGAGCGCTCGACCTCCGCGCCGAGCGGAGCCTCGGCGAGACGCGGTACCACGACCACGTGTCGCTCGCGATCGTCTCCATGAAGAGCTCACTGGTCGTCGCGCAGAGCCGCGACGACGGCATCGCGCTGCGGACGTTCACCGGAGGCACGCTCGACGAGGGACCGAGCGCGCTCTTCGACGCAGGGCTCGCGCTCGCTCCACCGCGAGGCACCGGCGGCGCGGCGGGCGCGCTCGGCGCGACGCGTTTCCGAGACACCGTCGTGGTCGCGGCGAACGGGAGCGACGCGATCCGCGTCGCCGTGTTCGATCCGTACCGCGGTGCGCTCCTCGGCTCACCGGCGGTCGTCGGCACGACGACGATGTCCACCAGCCCGGGCATCGGCGCCGACGACCAGGGCGGGACGATCGGCATCTGCTACCCGACCAGCGTCGAAGGGGCCACCGAGCCGAACGGGATCGACTTCGTGCTGATCGGCCCCGACGGCGCACGGATCGGCGCGCCGGTCACGATCGCCGATGGGTTGAGCTTCGTGACGGCGTGCGCGGTCGGCGCATCGGGGCGAGACGAGTACACCGTCGTGTTCTTGGTCGCGTCGTGGAGCTCGCCGCGTCACTCGATCCGAGCCGCGCGCGTTCGCGTTCGACGATGAGGGTCCCGCCCGTCATCTGCCGCCGACGTGATCGTGCGCGTCCACGGCGAGCTGCGCGCGGAGCTCCGCCTCGCGGCCTCCGAGCGCGGCATCGTCGCGGTCCTGCGCGCCAGCGCCGGAAGTGACGAGCGCTGCAATCGCCAGCGCGAAGGCGGAGCTGGCGGCCGGTCTCATCGCGTCACCGCCGTCTTCTGGCGACGGGTCGACAACGGCACCGCCGCGCCCGGCGACGCCTCGCCGAGAACCCTCGGGCGATGCTCCTGCACCGCATCGATGGCGACCGTGAGCCGCGCTCGGGGCCTGTCCCAGAATCGACTTCCCGGCTCGCGCACGATCGAGAAGCCGCTGAGCCGCGCCGGCGTGCAGATATCGGCGCCACGCCGGGACCGCGCCCAGGGGCGAAGTGATGCAGAGTTATGGGGGGCTGGCCGAAGCTCGCCAAAACATCCGCGTTGTCGGGCACTTCCAAGGGTGGTGCGTGTCCCCGGCGGGGAATGCCGGTGCCGGCGACGACGTTGCGGCTGCGGGCGCGATCCGGTGTCCGCGTGCCATGCTCGCGCGGTGCCCGGCCGCGAGAGACACGCGGTGACCGACGTCGTCCGGACCGCGCTGCGCGTGCTCACGTTCCGCGCGAGCGGCGAGGAGCTGCGCGCGCTCGATCGCCGTCACCTCGCGCTCGGCCTCGCCGCCACGTGGATCGTCGGCATCGGCCGCACCTGGGACGATCCGACCGCGCCGCTGCTGCGCCGCACCGGGATCGGCTCGCTCGCGTACGTCGTCTTCCTCGCGCTCGTGCTCTTCGCCGTCGCGGCGCCGCTCCAGCGCTCTCGTGAGCACCGCCTCACGCTCGAGCGCGTGCTGACGTTCGTCACGCTGACGGCGCCCCCCGCGGCGCTCTACGCGATCCCGGTGGAGCGCTTCGTGTCGATCGACACCGCGATCCGCATGAACCTCGCCTTCCTCGCAGTGGTCGCGGGCTGGCGCGTGGCGCTCCTCTTCTCGTTCCTCCTACGCGGCGCCGCGCTCTCGCCCCTCGCGACGCTGACTGCGGCCCTGCTCCCGCTCGCCGCGATCGTCCTCGCGCTGGTGCGGCTCGGTCATGCCGATCACGTGATGCAGATCATGGGCGGCTTGCGCGAGCGCCACCCCGAGGAGGGCGTCTCCACGGTGCTCTTCCTGCTCTCGGCGCTGTCGATCGTCGCGGCGCCGGTGCTCGCACTGACGTGGATCGCGCTCGCGGTCCAAGCGCACCGCGCGCGCCATCGAGTCGAAGCGTGTCCCTAATCGGCTGGAGGGAGTAGCGCCAGATGTCTGCGTCGTCGGCCGCGTGAGCCTTCAGCTCACTGACCGGCACGATGTCCTCGCAGACGCGGAGCACGCGGGGCCTCGACATGTCTCTGATCTTGGTCCGAATCCGGGATTCCAAAGTGAACGTCCGGGCTCGCGGATCGGATCGCCCGCTCCGGTCCGGCGCCGGGGCGAGCACTCGTGTCGCTCAGAGCCAGCCGCGGCGGCGGTAGTCGGCGTAGGCGTCGGACGAGCCGCGCTCGAGCTCGTGCTGCGGCGACCAGCCGAGCTCTCGTCGGGCGCGCGCCGCGTCGCAGGTCTGGTGCGGCTGTGAGACGTCCTCGAGCTTGTCGCGGGTGAGGACGGCGGAGCGACCGGTGATGCGCGCGCCGAGCTCGACGCCGACCGCGACCGCGCGGAGCACGCCGGCGGGCACGCTGGGGA
>JALYRN010000696.1 GCA_030855295.1 Myxococcota bacterium
CGTGCGGATCGCGCGCTCCAGCTCCCCGGCGGTCGCCCACCGGCGCCCCGGATCGCGATCGAGCGCGCGCGCGATGATCGCCGCGAGCGCGGGCGTGACCTCGGGGCGGATCGAGCGCACGTCGGGGATCGGAGCGTTCGCGACCTGCTCCAGGATGGCGAGCGGGTTCTCGGCGTGGAACAGCCGGCGCCCGGCGAGGATCTCCCAGCCGACGATCCCGAGCGAGAACACGTCCGAGCGACGGTCGACCCGGACGTCCGCGCACTGCTCGGGGGAGAAGTAGCCGAACTTCCCCTTGAGCTCGCCGGTCGTCGTCTTGGTGTGGCGCAGCATCGCGCGCGCCACGCCGAAGTCCGTGATCCGCACCCGCCCATCGACGCCGACGAGGATGTTCTGTGGCGACACATCGCGGTGGACGATCCCGAGGGGCTCTCCGAGCGGCGTCCGCGCTTCGTGCGCGTCGTGCAGCCCACGCGCGGCCTGCGCGATCACCTCGATCGCGATCGGCACCGGCACCGCGGCCGTCGTCTTGATCGCGTTTCGCGCGAGCGAGTGCAGCGTCGCGCCGATGACGAGCTCCATGACGAGATAGAGCGACTGATCCGATGCGCGCCCGAGATCGAGCGTCGAGACCACGTGCGGGCTCGAGATGTTCGCCGCGAGCCGACCTTCGTCGAGGAACATCGTGACGAAGCGCTCGTCGTCGCACAGGTGCGGCAGCATGCGCTTCAGCGCGACGAGCTTCTCGAAGCCAGCCTCGCCGCGCACGCGTGCGGCGTACACCTCCGCCATGCCGCCCGACGCGATGCGGAACAGCGGCTCGTACCGTCCATACGAGGGCGGCTCCGCCATGCCGGGAGCTCTCGTCATCGGTTCGGCCCAGGCTACGCCCGGACCTCCCTCTGCGTCCATCGGAGCGCGCGTTCCGCGGTCAGTACTGCGCCATCGAGTCGACGCAACGGAGCTCGCCCGGAGCGTCGTCGATCTCGCTGGTCTCGCAGAAGTGGGGACCTGTTCCGTCGGGGTCGCAGTAGCTCGTCGCGCCCCCGGCGGTGCAGCCGTGGATCTCGCAGCGCTCCACCTCGATCGGTGCGCTCGGGCGCGCGGCGGGGATGTCCTCGACGCATGCCGCCCATGCCGTGCGGCGCCCGACGTAGAACGGATGCTCGATCGCGAACCAACGCTCGGGCGCGTCCGCGTCGTCGATCCCGTCGCAGTCCGGGTCGCCGCAGAAGCGGACCTTCACGTGCAGGTCGATCGTCGGGTCGCGCCCGATCACGCTGAGCTGCACGCGCGCCGGCGCATCGCCGAGCTCGACGGCCTGCGCGTCGGCCTGCGGCTGCCAGTCGACCTCGAACGGATGCGCGTCGGCGCGACGCACCTGCACCAGTGCGAAGATCGGCGCCGTGACCAGGGCGTCGCGCGCGGGCAGCATCAGCTGCAGCTCGAGCACCGCGTTCTGCGCACATCCCGCGAGCGCCAGCGCGAGCACGCAGGCGAGCGTCGCTGCGCGCATCAAGGCTCGACCTGCATCGGGAAGAGGGGTCTCACCTGCGCCTCTTCGTGGACGTACCAGCCGAGCACCGCGCCGCCGACCACGACCGCTGCGACCGCGGCCGCGACCAGGACGACGTGCAGCGCGGTATCGTCGCCTCTGCCGAGCTGCTGGAAGACCGCGCGCACGGAGCGTCGCTGTCCGTCGTCGAGCGTGCCCTCCCACACGAACGGCTGGAAGCCATCACGCTCCGCGACGAGAGTGTGCGCGCCCGCGTCGGTCTCGATGACGATCGGACGTCGCGCGCGCCGCGCCTCGTCCGCGCCCGCGACATCGCGCCCGTCGAAGCGCACCGCGTGCGGCGCATCCTCGTCGAGACCGACGAGCTCGAGCACCGCGACGCGCGCCGCCTCGCCGTGGCGCATCTGGGTGGCCGTCGCTCGCAGGTCCTCGTCGATCGTGTGACGTTCGAGCAGACGCGCGAAGGCGTCGCGCGCCTCGCGATGGCGTCCCAGCGCGCGCAGCGCGATCGCGAGGTTGTAGAGCGCGGACGGCGCGTCGGTCAGCGCGTATGCGCGCTCGAAGCTCGCGACGGCGTCGGCCCAGCGTCCGCCGTCGACGGCCGCGGAGCCCGCGACGAAGAGCGCGCGCGCTTCGTCGCGCTCGGCGTCATCGACGTCGCGCCCTTGCGCGTGCGCGGACGCCGGAAGCGACGACGCGGCGAGCGCGACCACGATCAGCGCCGCCACGATCCGCGCGACCGCTCCGAGCAGACCCCGAGGTCGATGCACGAGCGGAAAGTACCAGCCCCGAGAGTGGATGCGCGACGTTTTCGCGAGCGCGAGATCGGTCACGGGTAGTAGCAGTATCTGTCCGCCTCGAACGTCGACACCACGCGACAGCTCTGCCCCGGCGCGCACGCGTCGTCGGACTGGCACCGGCAGTAGTCGGCGCCGCCGGACGACATGATCCAGCAGGTCACGAGCTCCGGCTGCGACGTCCCGTCCTGCGTGCACTGCGAGTTGAAGTCGCAGCCCTGGCACGCCGCACCACCGCCCTGCCGCGCGACGGTGCACGTGAGCCCGGTGGAGCAGCGCAGCCCGCAGCCTCCGCAGTGCGACTCGCTGCTCCAGGTGTCGACGCAGGTCCCGCCGCAGCATCGATCGCGCGTCGAGCCCCCACAGCGGACGCCCTCCCGTGACGCGCGCGAGCAGCTGCGCGTCGACTGCGTCACGGTCGTCCGGCACGCGCCCGCGTCGCACGAGAGTGTCGTCGTGGTCCCGGTCTGGGTGCCGGACGTCGCGCACGCGCTCGCGAACTCGCACGGCCCCCAGCTCGTCGGCGGAGGCGTGCCGCAGTCCGCGGCGGACGCGCACTCGGTGCACGCGCCCGTCGTCTCGGAGCACGACACCGGGCACGGCGAGCCCGCGTGCACGGAGCACGATCCATCGGCGCACGTGTCGGTGCCGTTGCAGAAGAGCCCGTCGTCGCAGCTCGCAGCGTTCGGCGCGGACATGCACTCGCCGCTGCCGGGATCGCACGCGTCCTCGGTGCACGCGTTCCCGTCGTCGCACTCCAACGCGGTGCCTGCGCAAGCGCCGCCGTCGCTGCCGCACACGTCGTCCTGAGTGCAGGGATCGTCATCGTCGCAGGTGCGCCCGCGGCAGTCGGGATCGGCGCAGTCGATGGCTCCGTCGCAGTCGTCGTCGCGCCCATCCGAGCACGCGGTCTCGGTGGCGGGACAGCGCGGCCCCGCCTCGAACGGGACGCAGCCGCGCACCGCATCGCACCACTCGTCGGCCGCGCAGCGGCTGTCGTCGCCGAGCTCGAAGCACGCGCCCTCGAGGCAGAGGCTGCTCGCGCACGCGACGGATGTCGTGCAGTCCGCGGCCGTCGCGCACACGGGCTCGCCGCACGCGTCGGGCGTCTCGGGGGTGCACGTCGGAGGCACGCAGCGTCCCGCGACGCAGGTCGTCGCGTCGGGATCGCCTCCGGGCTCGGGGCACACGGCGCCGCGGCACGCGCGCGCGACGACGACGACCATCGACACGCGACCACGCACCGTCACCGTCGAGACGCGCTCGACCACCACGTCACCACGGCGATCGATCAAGCGGACGCGCACGAACGCACTGCCCGCGGGCAGACCCGTGAACCCCGCGACGCGCCGCCCGGTCACGTAGTCCTCCTCCCCGACCGCGATCGCATCGTCGCTCCGCGGCGCGTCGCCGTCCTCCAGCCCGCCATCGGCGGAGAACGGCGCGGTCGAGATCTCGGTGCGCACCGCCACGAACTCGTTGCCCGGTGAGAGATCGGTGCGGAGATCGACGGTGAGCGTGCCGCCCGAGTCGGAGCACGCCGCGAGAGCGAGCGCTGGCAGCAGGAGCGCTGTGAGCGCCGTGCGCCTGCCGCGCGGTCCGTCCTTCGCACGCATCATGTCCTCACCCTCGGTGTGCGCATCATTCGTCGACCGGCGGAGCGCTGGGATCGGCCGTCGGGGCGCCCGAGCTCTCCGGTGTGTCGGGCGCGTCGCCTGCGCTGGTCGCAGCGACGTACGCCGCCGCCGAGAGACCGAGCGCCACGACGCCACCCGCGACCGCGATCCATCGCCGAGAGACCGCGCGCGCGGGAACGGGCGGCACGCGCGCCGTCGTGAGCACGGCCGCCGTCGCGACGGTGGTGGGGCCCTCGGGGGCCTCGTT
>JALYRN010000697.1 GCA_030855295.1 Myxococcota bacterium
GGCGCGATCCCGGTGATCACGATGGCGATCTTGGTGATCACGATGGCGATCTTGGTGATCACGATGCCGCGATCTGCGTGATCACGATGCGGCGATCCTGGTGATCACGATCACGCGAAAAACGCAGTCGGGGGCGGAGCTCCTCGTCGCATGGGGCGGTACCGAGGGCTTTCGGCTCGAGCTCGTCGGCGTCGACATCGACGCGCTCGCGCTCCGCGCCGGGAGCATCGCGATCGACGGCGAGCGGCTCGCGGTGGGACGCCTGGTGCTCCGCGAGGGGAGAATCGCTCTCGTCGGCGTCTCGCTCGGGCGGGCGCGGATCGGCGCCGACCTCGCCCCGACCCGCGACGGCGGCGCGCTCGCGACGGAGGAGACGAAGCCCGCGAGCGAGGAGCCGACCCGCGTGGAGGAGCCGCGAGAGCGGCCGATCGTCGACTGGCGCTTTCTCGATGGTCTGTCCGGCGCCGTGAACGTCGACGTCCGAGTGGACCTCGCGGTGCCGATCATCGGGCACCGTCGTGCGACCCACCGCTTCCGCATCCCCATCGCCGCAGGCAGCATCGACTACCTGCGTCTCGAGAGCGACCTCTCGCTCCTCGAGAACACGCTGCTCGACTTCGCGGTGCGGGATGGCGCGCTGGTGCTCGAGCGCGGCATCCCACTGCTCCCGACGCGCGGGCGCGGGGCGCCGATCCTGATGTGGGATCTCTCGCCCGAAGACCTCGCGCTCGCGAACCAGAGCCGGGTCCGGCTCGGCGTGCTCCCGACCTTCCGCATGGCGGGTGGAGACGCCGGTGAGAACGCCGCGAACGAAGCCGAGACTTCGAGCGGCGGCTCCGCGATCTCCCTCCGCGAGCTGAAGCTCGATGACGTCGACGTCCACCTGCAGCTCGCGCCGCCACCGAGCCCCCTCGAGGGCGCGATCGCGACGCTCGCGTTCGACTCGCTCGTGGTGCAGGGCAGCCTCGCGCCGGTGGGGCAGGGGCCGCCGGCTCCCGGTGCGCTCCGCGGCGACGTGGAGGGGCTCCGCGCGGGCATCGGCAGAGCCTCGCTCGGCGATCGTCGGCTCGGCGTGGGCGGGCTGCGCGTCGAGCACCTCCAGAACGTGCGGCTCTCGTTCCACGGCCGAGAGCTCGCGGCGCTGGAGTGCGAGCTGGCAGAGCTGGCCGTCGATACGGTGGAGCTCGACACGGTGGGTGCCGCCTCGGTGGCGGACACGGCTCCTTCGCGCGCGGGCTCCTGACGCCCTCGATCACTCGAGCAACGCACACGAGGGCCGCACAGGAGGGCCGTGCTTCGATGATGCGCTCGGCGATCATGCGCAGCTCTGATGCGAGCATCCCGAGATCCATCATGCGCCGATCCCACGAGACTCCGTGCCGGCAGAGCCGTCTCGGCGACGCGGTGCTTCGCGCGGAGCTCGCGAACCAAGTCGTGCGCTCGGACGAGCGCTGCGCGTCTCCGCGGGAACGCGTCAGGTACTCGACGCCTTCGGCTCATCGCCGGGCTCCCGCGCGCCGACGCACCCGGCGGCGCACGCAGACCGAGCGCCACGATCGAGTGGCAGGGACGTCGTGGCCCGGAAGCCGAGCGCCGCGAGTCGTTCGAGGTGCTGCGCGCGGCGCGCGGGAGAGACCATGGGCGCATCATCGTCGGCGCCACGGGCCTCCGAGCGCCGTCGACCGAGCAGGCATCCATCGCCGAGCATCCCCGACGACCTCGGCGCGAGGCACGTGCGCGACGTCGGATCACACGATTGCGATCGTGCGCACCTCGTCGACCCACTCCATGAACGCCGCGAGCTCGCCGCTGACGAGCGCGTCCGCGAGATCTGCCTTGCCGGAGATCACCTCGCCGGTCGTGCCGTTGAGGCTGATCCAGTCGCCCTCGCGAAGGACGACGTCGCCGCCCTTCAGCGTCTTCTTCTCCCGATAGTCGATCGCGATGTCGCTGCAGCCCGCGACGCAGGGCTTGCCCCAGCCGCGCGCGACGACGGCCGCGTGGCTCGTCATGCCGCCGCGGCTCGTCAGCACGCCCTCGGCCGCGTGCATGCCAGCGACGTCCTCGGGGGTTGCGCTCTTCTCGGTGTGGGTGCGCCACGCGTCGAGCGGCGACGAGCTCCCGCTCGGCGATGGCGGCCTCACCGACTGGCTCGCGAAGCTCGTGAGCAGCCGCAAGGAGCGCTACTTCGTCGGCGCGATCGGAACCGAGCTCCTCGCGACGCTTTTCGCACCGCCGAGGCCGACGGCGGAACGGGCGACTGAGTAGAATGCCTCCCATGGTACTCGGCACACGCGGCTCGGCCGCCGTCGTCCTGCTCGCGGTCTCCTGTCTCGGATGCGCACCGGGACCGTCGTCCGACCCCGACCCCGCGCCCGCGTCACCCCCTCTGGCAGCACCCGCCCCGGCGCCGACTCCGGTCGAGCGGCGGGGCCGCGGTGGTCAGCTCCCCCCGCCGGCCGAAGGAACGATCGGGTTGGCGAGCTTCCGACCGGGCGAGCCCGCGAGCGGGGCCAGGAGCGGCGTGCGCGTGCGCTACGCGGCGATGGAGGCGGAGGGGGTGCTCGACGTCACGGTGGTCCGCCGTGTCATCCGCCGCCACCAGCCGGAGCTCGAGGAATGCTACGACGAGGTCGCAGCCGCACCGCGCGACCCGGTGGTGCTGCGCCTCGAGATCGACCCGCGCGGCGTGGTGTCCGCCGCTCGCGCCGAGTCGGACGAGGTGCCCGCGGAGGCGAACGAGTGCGCGCGCGCGGCCGCGCTGACGTGGGCCTTCCCCGAGGCGGAGGGCGCGACCCGAGTCAGCGCGCCGTTTCGCCTCGGCGTCCCCGGCGAGCCCTGAACCCTACACCGTCATCGAGTCACGACGTAGCTGCCCTGGCCGAGCGCTCGTGCGCAGCTCGCCCCCCACGTCGTCGCCGGTGCTGACCTGGAGCTCGAACGTCCCCGCGGCGCCGGAGTAGCCGCTCTGGATGAGCTCGACGGTCTGCCCTTCGACGAAAAGGAGTCGATGCGCGACCGGCGCGTGCTGCCGAGTCGTCGTTGCACCCGACCTCTCGGCCGTTCGGATCCCAGATCGACAGCACGCCGTCGTAGTCGCGCGTGCGCGACTCGAACGGTAGAACCCGTCGCCGGGCGCGGTGAGCTCGAAAGAGCGCTGTGGACGCGCTGCCCGCCGTGACCGGCCGGATCGGTGGCATCCCGCGGGTCGAGCTCGCGACGCGCTGGCTGCGGAGCACGCCGCAGGCGGCGACCATCGAGCGCACGTGGAAGCACCACTCGACGCGGAGCGCGGCGTCGAGGAACTCGCGGACGCTCTCGAGCGACAGGAGCGCGGCCCACGCGAGGTCCGCGCCGAGGACTGGCGTCGATGCGCTCTCGCCCTTCTCGTAGCGAGTGAGCGAGCCGGCGATGCGGCGCGCCTCTTCGAGCGGCACGAGGCCGCGCTCGTCGAGCGGGCACCGCGCGTCGCGCATGGCGGCCGCGAGGAAGGGTGGCAACGAGGGAGCGGTGGTCATCGCGCGGAGCGTACCTCCGGGCTGGCGCATCCTGCGTAGCCCAGCTCACGTCCCTCCGGCGCGTGGCCTCAGCGGCGGCGTGAGCGCCAGCGCTGGGCGAGCGCCGCGGACTCCGCCTGCATCTCGGGCGTGAGGCCCTCCTGAGCGGCTGCGTTCGTGACTGTGACGTCGACGCCATCGTCGACGCGCGCGCCGGCGCAGGCGCGATCGACTGCAGCTTCGTTCCGCTGGGCGGCGATTTCGCTCCGACGCTCGACTGCATCGAGGCCGCGATCGCAGACGGCGTCCCCGTGCGTGCGGGCTGGCAGAGCCAGGGCCGCGACTCGGAGGTCAGGACCTATCTGCGCTTGTCAATCACCTACCAGCCGAGAATGGCGGACGCCTTGGGCTTGGTGTGAGGTGGCAGGCAAGCAAGGGGCTCCGCGGCACAGCGCCGCATGATCGCCGCGATGACCGGCGAGCTCTCGGGCGGCGCTGAGCTCGGGGCGTCGCCGCGAATCGCGGCTGGCGGAGTGCGATCGGGTCGGGCCGGCGAGCGATTCACGTCGCCGCCCCGAGCGCGGTTCACTCGAGCGGCCAGAGCCGACGCAGGAGCATGCGCACGAGCCGATGGCGGTCGTGCGTGTCGATGCGAAAGACAGCGTGAATGCGGTGAGCGGCGCGCCGCGCAGCGGCGCGC
>JALYRN010000698.1 GCA_030855295.1 Myxococcota bacterium
GGCTCGGGGCGCATCGCCCGCAGCTCCTCGGCGCACGACGCCGGCCACGCGGCGTCCGCGCGCTCGACCCGCGCCGCGAATCGCTCGCGATCCCCGGCCGGCAGGGCGAGCCCTGGGGACTCGACGCGCTCGCCGCCGTACATGCACTCCGCGAGGCGCGCGAAGTGATCCGCCGCGTCGTTCGCGCGCAACCGCCCTCGCCCGTAGGGAAAACCGAGCAGCAGCATGGCGAGCGCCCCGTTCAGGGCGACCGCGATCCACGCCGGCCGGCGGCCCGGCCGAAACGCGCGCTCTGCTTCCTCTTCGAGCTCGTCGCTCACGCCGTGGAACTTCCGTTCGGCCTCGCGCGTCTCCAGGCCTGGGCTCTCGCCCCGAGCCCGGCTTGGCCGCTCTCGTGCGCGACACCTATACTCCAGACCCACGGAAGCGGCCCGGCGCGCGTCCAAGGCAAGCGGTCCGAGACAACATCGAATGAACGATCATCCCAAGTCCAAGCTGCGGCCGTGGCAGTCGCGCCTCGCGCAGGCATCCCTCGCGGTCGTCGCGGTCGGAGCGGCCGTCGGGCTCACCTACGTGTGGCCGCAGCGCAATGGCCTCGATCTCGACATCGACAGCTCCGCGCGCGCCCAGGAGGTCCGCAGCCGCGAGCCCTACGACCTGACGCAGCTGACGGTCATGAACCGCGTGATCCTCCAGGTGAAGGATCATTACGTCGACCCCGAGCGCGTGAACCCGCGCCGGATGCTCCTCGGCGGCCTCAACGCCGTCCAGCAGTCGGTCGCGCCGGTGCTGGTGCACTACGAGGACGGAGGGCGGGACGTCGGGGTGACGGTGTACGGCGCGACGCAGCGCTTCCGCATCGACGACGTGACGAGCCCGTGGGCGCTCTCGTATCGGTGGCGCGAGATCTTCGCGTTCCTCCAGACGAACCTGCGCGACGAGGACGTCGAGCTCCGCGACATCGAGTACGCCGCGATCAACGGCATGCTCCGCACGCTCGATCCGCACTCGGTCCTGCTGGATCCCGAGACGTTCACCGAGATGCAGATGAGCACTCGCGGTGAGTTCGGCGGATTGGGCATCGTGATCTCGGTGCGCGACGGGCAGCTGACGATCATCCGGCCGATGCCGGAGACGCCGGCGGCGCGCGCGGGCCTCGCGCGGATGGACCGCATCGTGCGGATCGGCGAGGAGAGCACGCTCAACATGCCGCTCGAGGACGCGGTGACCCGCCTGCGCGGCCCGCCGGGCTCGACGGTGCACGTGTGGGTCACGCGCGAGGGGGCGGGCGGCTTCTCGCAGGCGCGGCGCTTCGATCTCGTGCGCGCGGTCATCCACATCCAGTCGGTCGAGTCGCGGATGCTGGGCGACGGCATCGGGTACATCTCGATCAACTCGTTCCAGGGCAACACCTTCGAGGACATGACGCGGGCGCTCGCGCAGCTCCACGCGCAGGGGATGCGCGGGCTGGTGCTCGATCTCCGCGACGATCCGGGCGGCCTGCTCGATCAGGCGGTGCGCGTGGCGGACGCGTTCCTCGAGGACGGCATCATCGTCACGACGAGCTCGACCGATCCGAGCCAGCGCGACGAGCGCAGCGCGCGGCGCGAGGGCACGGAGCCCGAGTACCCGATGGTGGTGCTCGTCAACGGCGGCTCGGCGTCGGCCAGCGAGATCGTCGCGGGCGCGCTGAAGAACCACGATCGCGCGCTGGTCGTCGGCCAGAGCACGTTCGGCAAGGGCTCGGTCCAGGTCCTCTACAACTACGACGATGGCTCGGCGCTGAAGCTGACGATCGCGCAGTACCTGACGCCGGGTGAGGTCTCGATCCAGGGCGTCGGCATCGTGCCGGACATCGCGATCGATCCCATGACGGTCGACCGCACCGACCTCGATCTCGTGGTCGACCAGGGCTACGTGCGCGAGAGCGATCTCGACCAGCACCTGACGAACGCGAGCGCGCGCGACGGCGAGCAGGCCTCGGTCGTCATGCGCTACTACCTGCCGGCCGAGACGCGGGCGCGCCTGCGCGAGGCCGCGCCGGAGGATCAGGAGACGAACGAGCAGGAGGACGAGTTCCTGCTGCGCTTCGCGCGCGAGGTGCTCTCGCACCAGGCGCGCCCCGACGCGCCGCGGCTCGCCACCCGCGCCGCGATGATCGAGGACGCGTCGCCGGTGATCCAGCGCCTGCGCGAGCAGGAGATGGGGTCGGCGGTGCGCGAGCTGCAGCAGCTCGGCGTGGACTGGAGCGAGGGCACCGATCAGGGCCCGAGCACGGTGCAGGTCGACGTCTCGACGAACGCCGCGGACAACCGCGCGACGGCGGGCCAGGACTTCGAGCTCCGCGTGCGCGTGACGAACACGGGCACCGCGCCGCTCTTCCAGCTGCGCGCGCAGACGCGGAGCGACTTCGCGCTGTTCAACCACCGCGAGCTCGTGTTCGGCCGCCTCGATCCGGGGCAGACCCGCGAGTGGTCGACCACGCTCGGGATCTGCACGACCGACGAGGGCGAGCGCACCTGCCGCATCCCGCGCGAGGTCCCCGATCGCGCCGACGGCATCCGGGTCGAGTTCTCGGAGGCGCACGGGCACGCGCCGTCGACGGCCGAGGTGCGCACGCAGATCCGCGCGCTGCCGCGCCCGCAGTTCGCGTATCACGTGCAGGTCGCCGACGACGTGCGCGGCAACGGCGACGGCGTCGTGCAGCGCGGCGAGATCGCCAGCGTGTATCTCCGCGTGCGCAACACCGGCCAGGGGCGCACGTACGACACCCAGGGCAACCTCGCGAGCCGCGCCGGAACCGGCGTGCTGCTCCACGCGGGCCGCTTCGAGATCGACGACATCCTGCCGGGCGAGGAGCGCCTCGTGCACTTCACGTTCGAGGTGCTCCCCGACTTCGAGCGCGACAGCGTTCGGCTCGAGGCGCGCGTCGTCGACGTCGAGCTGCGCGAGGTGATGGTCGAGCGCATCGACGTCCCGATCGCGAGCTCGGCGACCGCGCCGACACCGCGGCGCGGGCGGGTGACCGTGCGCGATACGGCGCCGCTGCGGGAGCGTCCGACCACCGAGTCGCACGCGTTCGCGCACGTCGAGGGCGGCGCGATGTCGTTCCCGGCGGAGGCCGAGCTGGGCGGGTTCGTCCGGGTCGATCTCGGCGAAGGCCGGCCGGGCTGGGTCGCATCGAGCGACATCACGACGGGCCGAGCGGCGCCGCGCGCGCGCGTCACGCCGAACCTCGACCACATGCCGCCGCGCATCGACGTCGAGGGCGCGGGTGGCGGCACCGGATCGATGCTGACCACGACCTCGGATCGGCTGCCGCTCCGCGCGGTGGTCCGTGACGACACGCAGGTACGCGACGCGTACATCTTCGTCGGGACGCGCAAGGTCTTCTACGTCTCGAACCGAGACGCGGAGAACCCGCGCGAGGTGAGCTTCCAGACCGACGTGCCGCTGCGGCCTGGCATCAACGTGGTGATCGTCGTCGCGCGCGAGAACGACGAGGTGCTCTCGCGGCGCACGTTCATCGTTCGCCGTGACGCGCCGGACGGCTCGCTGATGGAGACCCCGCGCAGCGGCAGCGACTGGTTCCACCTCGGCCTCGAGGAGGAAGCGGAGTAGCACCGTCGCGACCGAGATCGCCGGTGAGAGCCTAGGTCGATGAGAGGCCGAGACGCTCGAGCAAGGTGCTCGGGGTCTCGGCCTCGATCGCGTCGAGGCGCGCCAGGAAGCGCCGGTAGTCCTTGTGCACGCGCTCGCCGATCGCAGGGCGGAGCTCGAAGTCGGTGATGCGGGTCGACGCGAAGCGCGCGCAGGCGCCCCGCAGCACGGTGTGCAGCGCGGCGCGCTCGGCGGCGCCCAGCGGACGCTCCGCCGCGTACCCCGATGCCAGCGCGCGCGCGAGCTCCCAGCGCATCGTGTCGCCGAAGCACCACGCGAGCAGCGCGACCGCGAGATCGTAGGCGAGCACGCCGTCGCTGGCGCTCTCCCAGTCGAGCGCGCAGACGATCTCATCGCCCTCCCAGCGCACGTTGTCGCGGAAGAGGTCTCCGTGGATCACGCCGCGCGGCAGCTCCCCGGTCGCGGCCGCGGCGACCTCGGTCAGGACCGCGTCGAGCCGCGCGATCGCGCGCCGGAGATCGTCGCGATCGGTGCGCGCATCGCGCAGCCGCGCCGCGATCCGATCGAGCCCGAAC
>JALYRN010000699.1 GCA_030855295.1 Myxococcota bacterium
CAGCACGGCGATGCTCGCGAGCACCGCGACGGCGGCGCCGATCCGTCCGGGCCGAGCCGCGAAGAGCGCGAGCGCGACGAGCCCTGCGAGCGCGATCGGCAGCACGAGCGCGGGCTGACCGGCGAGCGCGTGCAGGATCCCCGGCGCGCGCGCCAGGAGCCGGGGCCCGAGCGGATCCGCGGTGCACAGCATCCCGGTGAGGAGCGCGAGATCGAAGAGCAGCACCAGCGAGAGCGCGACCCGAAGGTGCCACCGCGACCCGGTGCGCACGCCGCTCACCGCGAGGCCCGGCAGCGCGCGAGCACGCAGTCGTCGCCCGACACCGAGCCGTCCGGCGCGAGCGTCCAGATGCGCCGGACGATCGCGATCGCCTCGCCGTCGCGGACCTCGCTCGCGCCGGCGCGGACGTGGTGCGCGAGCTCCTCGTCGAGATAGCGCGGCGCGTACACCGGTCCGACGCCACACGCCTCCTCGAAGCGCTCCGGCTCGAGCGTCCCCTCGCAGTCGAACGCGCGGAAGCGCGTCACCTCGACGAGCTCACCCGAGGCCGTGCGCGCCGCGAGCCGCCCCGCGCGCGTGCCCTCGCTGCGACCCGCGTACATCGGGAACACCGAGAACGGATAGAACGAGCCCACCGACCAGGCGACTGCGGTGTACCCGGCGAGCACCACCACCGCGAGCGCGGCCGCCGTGCGAGCTTCGGGCGAGCGCACGGCGCGATTGTCGTCGATACGGGATCCGGTGTCGATCGCGGGCGGGACGGTGCGGCTGCGCGCGTTACGAGCGGTCGTCGGATGAGGTATCCTTCGGCCTCCATGACCGAACGATCTCGCCGCGCGACGGCTCCCGCGAACACGTCGGGATCGACGCAGCTGCGCCAACAGATTCTGCCGCTGGTCCAGCTCGGGCTGCGGCGCGCCACGGGTCGCAAGAGCCCGTTCCAGGTCACGCTCTCGCTCACGAATCGGTGCAATTTCCGGTGCGAGTACTGTGACATCCCGCTCCAGCGTCGCGACGAGATGTCGACACAGGAGTGGAAGGACGCGATCGACGAGCTCGTCGCGGGAGGGCTCGGCCGCGTGAGCCTGATCGGCGGCGAGCCGCTGCTGCGGAAGGACGTCGGCGAGATCATCCGGCACCTCAAGTCGCGCGGCGTGCACTGCGCGATGAACACCAACGGCTGGCTGGTGCCCGAGCGGATCGAGGACGTGGCGCTCCTCGACGTCGTCTGCATCACGCTCGACGGACCGCCGGACGTGCACGACGCGCAGCGGCACCGCGGCTCGTACGCCAAGGTGATCGCTGCCCTCGAGCTGCTGAAGGATCGACGGGTGCCGGTCGTGACGATGACCGTCCTCACGCCGCTGGGGGCGGGTCACGTCGAGCATGTCCTCGACGTCGCGAAGCAGTACGGTCACAAGGCGTTCTTCCAGCTCGAGCACGACGCGAGCTGCGACGTGTACTCGCCGATCGCCCCGAAGATGGCGGACACGCGCATCGCCGACATCGCGCGCGATCTGCTCGCCCGCAAGCGAGCGGGGGCCCCGGTCGGCAACTCCGACACGGTGCTCCGATCGCAGATCCGCGATGGGCGCCGGCTCGGAGGCGACTGCTCGACGTGCTTCGCCGGCCGCTACTTCGCGTACATCCTGTCCGACGGGACCATCGCGCCGTGCCTGCTGACGCAGTGGCAGCAGGAGCGCGGAAACGGCCGCACCAAGGGCTTCGTGCGTGCGTTCGAGGAGATGCGACCGCCGGAGGGTCCGGGCTGCGCGTGCGTGCCGATCCACGAGGTCAACAGCATCCTGGCGTTCGACGTCGGCGTGCTCTTCGACGCGCTCGAGATCGCGCTCTCGTCGACGCGCGCGCGGCTGCGCACCGCTCGCGCCGTCACCTGATCCTCGGTGCCCACCGAGCTGTGCCCATCCGAGCCGTGAACATTGCCGACTCCCGCACCGAGCGCGACGGCCACGAGCCGAGCGGTCCGCCGCGCGATCCACTGGGGCGCGCGCCTCCGCATCCGCCACTGGGCGCACTTCTTGGTGCTGCCTCTCGCGGCGTTCTCCCCTTCGTCGGAAGGGCATCCGTTCGCGTCGCTCGCGCTGGTGCGCGGCGTGGCGATCGCGGGCTCGATCCTCGCGTTCGGATATCTGCTGAACGGGATCACGGACCGCTCGCTCGATCGCGATCCCGAGAAGAACCCGTTCGTCGCGGAGCCGGCCGGTCCGGTGCACGGCCGCGTGGCGATCACGCTCGCTGGCGTCGCGCTCGCGCTCGCGCTCACAGGGCCGCTCGTGGTGGTGGCGGCGACGCTGACGGCGCTCCTGGCGGGCGCCGCGTACTCGGCGGGCCCGCGGCTCAAGCGCTTCCCGTTCATCGGCACCTTCCTCAACGCCGCGTGTTTCGCGCCGCTCCTCTTCGTCGGCGCCGCCGGTGAGCTGCGGCGGGACACGCCGCTGCTCGCGCTCGCGTTCACCGCGCTGCTGCTCGAGAACCAGCTCCTGCACGAGGGCGAGGATGCGGCCGAGGACCGCGACGCCGGCATCCGCACGACCTACGCCGTCCTCGGCCCGGTCGGCGCGGCGGGCCTGATGGCCCTCTTCGGGCTGGGCGTCGCCGCGGCGGTGCACATGCTCGGCGGCGGCGCATGGCCCACCGCTCTGGCCGCGTGCGTGTTCGCGCTGCTGTTCCCCGTCGCATGCATGTCGTCTCGGGACGACAAGGCGCGGCTCCACCGCCTGCGTGCGGTGCACCGGCTCGCCGGCGTCGTCGCCGGGGCGCTCGTCTACGTGCTCGCCCGCGCGTGACGGATCACCGCTCCGGCGTGCGCGCCTCGATGCCGATCGTATCGGAGACGAAGTAGAGCGGCCGGCGCCGGGCCTCGTCCAGCAGGGCTGCGACGTACGCGCCGACGATCCCCGTGCAGACGAGCACGAGCCCGCCGACCACCATCATCGGGACGAGCCACGCGGCCGTGAGAGGCCGGGCGGCGATCGACGGCACGACCGCCATCGCCACCGCGACGATCGCGGCGGCGCACAGCGTCGCCGCGCCCAGCGAGAGCCCGAGCCTCAGCGGCGCGCTCGCGAACGACACGAAGCCGGCGCTCGCGAGCGCCGCGAGCCGCCGCACCGTGTACTGCGGCTCGCCAGCGTGACGCGCCGCCGCCTCGTACTGCAGCTCGACGTGCTCGAACCCGATCCACCGCACCATCCCGCGCAGGAAGGGTCGTCGCTCCGGCATCGCGCGCAGCGCGAGGACGCACCTGCGATCGAGGAGACGGAAGTCCGAGCCGCCGGGGGAGATCGGGATCTCCGAGATCGCGTTGAAGACTCGGTAGAACAGCGCCCCGAGCGTCGCCTTGCCGGCGGCTCGCCCGTGGGTGCGCGTCTTGACCATCGACACCACGTCGAAGCCCTCGCGCCATCGCTCGACCATCTCGCGGAGCAGCGGCGGCGGATGCTGGAGGTCGGCGTCCATCGTGACCACGACGTCGCCGTCCGCGTGATCGAGCCCGCAGCGGAGCGCGACCTGATGCCCGCGGTTGCGAGACAGCCGCAGCGCTCGGATGCGCGGATCGCGATCCGCCATCTCGCGCAGCATCTCGAACGAGCCGTCCGTGCTGCGATCGTCGATCGCGATCAGCTCCCACTCGTCGACCACACCTTCGAGCGCGGCCGCGAGCTGAACGACGAGCGCCGGCAGACACGCGGTCTCGTTGTGCACGGGCACGACGACGCTCAGGCGCCGCGGCATGGGGCGATGCGCGAGCATCCGATTACCGGCGCGCGCGCTGCCGCGCCGGCGGGAGCAGCTGCACCAAGCCCTTGCGCACGTCGAGCGACAGCGACCCGTCGTCGCGCGCGCGCACGCGCTCGTGCACCTCGGAGAGGAGCCGCTCGAGCGTCGCCCGCGCCTCGGGATCTTCGGTGCCGCGCGCCGACGTGTAGAAGAGGTTGAACGATCGCGTGCGGGCGAGCGCCGGCTGCGCGTCGTCGCGGCCGGCGAGGACGATCTCGACGCTCGCGGCGCCGAGCGTGAACGCGTAGCGCGCGTGGGTGCGCGTGAGATCGACGCGCTCGAGGCGCGCGCGACCGGCTGCCCCGGATGCGAGGGCCTGGTGGACGACGCCCGGCTGCTGCAGCGCGAGCTGCGGCTGATCGGCAGCGAGGGCCCGGCGCACCGCGGCTGGGAAC
>JALYRN010000700.1 GCA_030855295.1 Myxococcota bacterium
GCGCTCGCGAGCAGCGCGCTGCCGTCCGCGGCTTCGCGCGCGATCACCGGCTCGAGGTGCTCGAGGATCTCGTGCACGAACACGCCGAACGCCGCGCCCGCCGGGAGCGGATCGTCCTCCGCGATCGGCTGCACGGAGGGCTCGCGCGCGAGCTCGCCGCGCCACGCGCTCGCATCGTCGGCGCTCGCGCTGCTCGCCTCGAGCCGCGTGCGACCGATCTTCATGCGCGTGTACGAGGTCACCTCGATCCCGCGCGACGACGCGCGCAAGAGCTCGAAGAGGTTCGCCGGCTCGAGCGCAGGGATCACGACGCCCGGCGCGGCAACGGCCCCGAGCTCGAGCTGCGGGAGCGGCGCGGGGATGGCGATGCGGCGACGCGTGCCCGTCACCGGGATCACGCGGCGGCTGATCACGGCGTCGTCGGGACCGGCCGCACCGGCCTGCACCAGCGCGACCAGACGATCCGCGAGCACTCGGTACGCCCCCGCCATCCTGCTGAATTCAGACGAGATTCCGGCGGGAAGCGGGTCGCTGTCGGGCGCCGGGCCGACGTACGGCAGGTAGAGGCGCGAGCGGGCGCGCGTCATCGCGACGTACAGCAGGCGCTCGTGCTCGTGGCGCTCTTCCTCGAGCACTCGCTGCGCGAGCTCGTCGGGTGGCGGCCCGATCCACGCGACGCGCGCGCCGTCCTGATGGAACACGTGCGGCTCGTGTGCGCTCGCGGGCCGCGAGGTCATGCCGCCGAACACGAAGACGACCTCGGCCTCGAGGCCCTTGCTCTTGTGCATCGTCAGGAGCTGGACCGCCGCGCGATCGCTCTCGAGGCGCTGCACGTCCTCGTCGTCTCCCGCGACCGTGCGCCGCTCGTCGATCAGCGCGGCGAGCTCCGTCACCAGCTCGCGCAGCCCCAGCCGCCCCTTGCCGGCGCGCGCGAGGAGGACCTCGAGCACGTGCTGGTAGTTCACGAGCTCCCGCTCGCCCTCGCGCAGGAAGAGCAGCCGCCGCGCGAGGCCGCTCTCGTCGACCATCGCGTGGAAGAGCGCAGCGAACCGATGATCGCGCGCGAGCGCGCCCCAGCGCACGAGCCGCGTGGCGAACGGGTGATCGGCGGGCAGCACGCGGCAGGCGTCGAGGTCGTCGGGCGCCGCGCCGAAGAACGGCGTCAGCCACGCGCGCAGCCGCCGCGCGCGCGACCCGGGATCTTCGAGCGCGCGAAGAACATCGAGGACGTCGCGCGCCTCGCGCGTGTCGAAGAGGCCCTGCTGGGCCCCGAGCGCGTGCGGGATCCCACGGCGCCGCAGCGCGTCGGCGACCTCCTGCGCCTCCTTCGAGGTGCGCGTCAGCACGAACACGTCGGAGTACTCGAGCGCACGCAGCGCCTCGCCCTCCGCCTCCCCCTCGCGGCGCGGGGCGCTGCGATCGCTGACGTGCAGGCCGCCCGCGATGATGCGCTCGATCTCCTCGGCGATCGCGGTCGCGAGCGCGAAGCGCATCGGCTTGGCGCGCAGCTGGTCCGCCGTGGTGGCAGCCTTCGACACGAGGTGCAGGAGCTCGATCGGCGCGACCGCGGAGCCGTCGCGATCCACGCAGCGGAGCTCCGGCCGGCCGCAGCGCACCGGGTGCGGGTACCCGTTGGGGCCGGTGAAGAATCCGTCCTCCAGGACCCGGTTGAGCGCGTCGATCATCCGCGGTGTCGAGCGGAAGCAGTCGACCAGGGGCACCCGCACGCCGCCCGCGCCCGAGAGCTCCTCGCACGCCGCGAGGTACGTGTGCACGTCGGCGCTGCGGAACGCGTAGATCGACTGCTTCGGATCGCCGATCAGCACCAGCGCGCCGCCATCCTCACGGCCCGTGAAGACGCGCCGGAAGATCGCCCACTGGATCGGATCGGTGTCCTGGAACTCGTCGACGAGCGCGTAGCGATACCGCGCGCGGAGCGACGCCACGACCTCGTCGCCGCGCGGCCCGTGCAGCGCGTCGTGCACGAGCCGGAGCATGTCGTCGAAGTCGAAGCGCCCGCGCCGCCGCTTGTCGGCCTCGAGCCGCGCCGAGATCGCCGGCAGCACACGGCCAATCAGCACCGGCAGCACGCTCGACGCATGCGCCTCCAGCGCGCGCACCGAAGCGCCGAGCTCGGCGTGGTCGCGCAGGTGGATCCCGAGGTACTCCACGTTGCGCTCGGCGCCGCGGTGCGGCGCGTCGTCCGCCCACGCGAAGAGCGCAGGCAGCCAGGCATCGACCGCCTCGCCGGCACGCGCGCGCGTCACGATCGGCGCGAGCGCCGAGAGCACCTCTCTCGCGCGCATCCGCACCGCGTGGTGTGCGATCGTCGCCATCAACGCGCGGCCCGGCCCGCCGTCGAGCTCGCCCGCGTCGGGCATCGCTGCGAGCGCGGCCGAGAGCGCTTCCGCGTCGAAGCGCGGGCGCACCTCGCCGCGCTCGTGCGACCACTTCCAGAGCGTCTCCTCGAGCCTCGCCGCGCCCATCGAGGCGAGCGCGGACTCGAGCAGCGGACGCTCGGGCGCCCGCGACGCGAGCCCGCGCCGCAGCGCATCGCGGAAGCTCTTCGCGAACGCCTCGCGGGGGTCGAGCCGCTGCTGCTCGAGCAGGCGCCCGCTCGCGAACGCCTGCTCGGCGAGCACGCGCTGGCAGAACGAGTGGATCGTCGAGATCGGCGCGCGATCGAAGTCGACCAGCGCCGCACGCAGCACGCCCAGCCGGGCAGGCTCGATGCGCCCGCTCGCGACCAGCCGCGCGATGCGCTCCCGGATGCGCGCGCGCATCTCGAGCGTCGCCTTCTCGGTGAAGGTCACGACCAGCACGCGATCGATCGGTGTGCCCTCGAGCAGGAGATCGACGACCAGGTGCTCGAGCGTGTGCGTCTTGCCGGTGCCCGCCGAGGCCTCGATCACCGCGTGCGGTCGGGAGCCGTCGGCGCGGCGCAGCGCGTCGAGGAGCGCGGGGCGATCGGCGCGCGGATCCTGCTCGGGGTCGCTCACGTCGCCCTCCGCACGCCGCGAAGGTGCTCGAAGAACGTGCGGAACCGCCGGCCCGCGATCGCGAGCGCGCGCGCCGGCTCGGGCGCGGGGTGCTCGATCGCATCGCGCACCGGACCGAAGCGCGACGAGCCACCCTGCCACTGTGACTTCGTGCGCACCTGCTCGATCGATCGCGCGAGCTCCTCCGAGGGATTGTCGCTGCCGCGCGTGAAGAGCGTGTCGGCGCGCAGCACCGCCTCGCAGGGCAGGAAGAGACCGTGCGGCCCGCTGCGCAGATCGTCGAGCACACCAGCGAGCCAGCGCGATGCCGCCTCCTTCCGCATCGGCGCGAGCTGGATCACCAGCGGTCCGTCCTGCGAGCGATCGAGCACCCACGCGCGGCGCACGCCGCTTCCCGCCAGCCCCGCCGCCGAGATCACGGCGTGATCGACGAACGCGCGCAGCGCGTGCTTGAGCCGCTCCACCTTCGCGCGCTCTCCGTCGCCCTCGAGCATCGACGACGTGGTCGGCGAGAGCGCGTCGCCGCTCGGCAGGAGCCATCGCGTGGCCCCGATCACGTCGATGCTCGAGGCCCCCGTGCTCGCCTCGCCCGAGGGCGCGCGAGCGAACGCGATCGACACCGGCTCGTGCGGCCGATCGACGACGTCCGACGCGCGCTCGGTCGGCGCGGCCGCGCTCGAGCCGAAGCGCCAGCGATGCAGGCGCGTCCCCGGATCCCAGCGCGAGAACGCGCGGCGCCACGCCGCGAGATCGATTCGATCCGCGTCGCGCCGCAGCTCGGCCAGCGGACCGATCGGCCAGCTGCCGTGCGCGGCGCTCTGCGCGATGCGCTCCTCGTAGCGCTCGAGCAGCTGCGCGTCGTCGCCCTCGAGCGCGCCGAGGAACACGTCGATCAGCACGCGCTCGCGCTCGAGCCGCGCGACCTCGAAGGGCTCGTCCTCCGCCGATGCATCGGGCGCGTCGCGATCGATGCCGATCGCGAGCCGCGCGTGCCCCTGGATCGGACACTCGAGGAAGCGCCGGATCGCGTCGATCGAGATGCGCTCGATCGCGTCGTCGTCGCGCCGCGCGCGCGCTGGCAGCGACGGCATCGAGAGCAGCGCCCGCCGGGGATCCTCGGACGACAGCCCCGCGAGCGCGCCCTCGGGGAAGCGCGCGTCGGCGAGCGCGCGCCGATGCCCCGTCCCCTCGGCACG
>JALYRN010000085.1:0-3167 GCA_030855295.1 Myxococcota bacterium
CCCGACGATCCGTAGGGAACGACCGGGAAGTCGGCGTAGCGCGCGACGCTGAAGCGCACGTCCGGGATCTGCTCGACCACCCCGGGGATGATCGTGTCGACGAGGCGCGCACGGATCTGATCGATCTCCTCGCCCATCGATCCCGTGACGTCGACGAGGAAGTAGACCTCGGCGCTCAGGATGCGGCTGACGAACGAGACCTCGACCGAGCGCGGCGGCTCGGTCGGCGGCAGCTCGATGCACACGTCGGGCGGCGGGGGCCCGCCATCGGGCGGGATGAACGCGTCGAACGGTGCGTCCGTACCGGCATCGACTGGCATCGTCGCATCGAGCTCGAATTCGGGCACGTCGAGCCCGGTCTTCGCGCCGCACGAGCCCACGAAGCAGGCGCCACCGAGCAAGGCAAGAGCAGCGGAGAAGCGTCTCATCAATCCCCCGGATCCAAGTCGGTCTCGGTCAGCGGCTCGCACCCGGCGCCGTCCTCGCCCGGCACGACGACGACGATCTCGCGCACGTCGATCCGGCTGCGACCGGATGCACGGAAGATGACACGCGCCGGAAATTCGCGCCGCTCGGCGGACGGCGGCAGCTCGCTCGCGTCGAGCACGAGCTCGAACGTCAGCAGCGTCCCGGGCCGCACGCCCGTGAAGCGCGAGCCTTCGATCGACTCCACGCCCTCGCGCGGATCCGCCTCGAGCGCGCGGATCCCGCGGATGACGTCGAGCGCGTCCACCGCGTCGCCCGGTCGATCCTCGACCACCGCGTCGACGTCGAGCGGCACGTCGGCCGCGACCCGCCGCACCGCGGCGACGATCTCGTCGCCGATGCGATCCCCGCGCGAGCCGATGTCGAAGACGAGCGGCGCGCCCGACGAGTCGACCGAGCCGGTGTCCCGGCCGAGCGCGGCCAGGTGCGGCAGCGGGTTGGGCCGCCCGAGGTCGGTCGCACCGAGCCCGAGCAGGAAGATGTCCCCCGCGTCCATCGCGGCGACCGCCTCCTCGTAGCTGTGCGGCGAGGGCGTGAACGTGTACGGCTCGATCGGCGGCACGCCCGGCGGTCCGTTGTGCATCGGCGCGTCCGTCACGAGCATCAGCACGCGGAACGCGTCGGTCCGGAAGCACGCTCCGCCGATGCCGCCGCTCGGACAGCCCACGCCCGGCACGATGAACGGCGGGAAGCCCTCGCCGGTCACGACCTGGAACACGCCCTCGATGGCGGCCTCGGCGTCGTCGAGGTTTCCCCACACCGGCGTCTCGTCGAGCGCCGTCTCCACGCGGACGATGTCGGTGGTGATCGGCGAGCGCAGCAGGAACGGGCCGACGTCGTCACCGCGACGCGCGTGGGGCGGCACCGGGAACTCGCCGAACAGCGCGACGCCGAACGCCGCGTCGGGAATCAGCGCGCGCACCGCCGGCACCACGGAGTCGCGCAGCCGCGCGCGCACCGCGTCGATCTCGTCCTGCATGCTCGCGGTCGAGTCGATCAGGAACATGATGTCGACGACGCGGAGGGTCGCGGGGATCTCCAGCTCCACGCGCACCTCGGGCATGTCGAGGGGGACCTCGATGCAGAGCGGCGGCGGCGGTGGCGGCGGTCCGGCGTCGGGCTCCACCTGCGCGTCGATCTGGGCGTCGGGTACGTCGAGCCCCGTCTTCGCACCGCAGCCCCCGCAGATGCAGGAGGCGAGCAGCGCGAGACCCATCGAGGTCGAGATCCGATGCGCGCGAGGGTTGATCACCCGGGAGGCAGAGGACCTACCACGCCGCCGTTCATCTCGCAGCCCGTCCCGTCGGCGCCGGGCACCACGATCTCGATGATGATCGAGTCGATCCGCGTGCGCATGTCGCCGCGGAACACGACCTCGAGGAGGAAGCGCTGAGGCCCGACGCCCGGCGCGACCGCGCCCGCGCGCAGCCTCAGCCCGAACACCACCCGCGTCCCGGTCTGCACGCCGCGGAACACGCCGGCGTCGAAGTCGATCTCGCGCACGCCCTCCATCGGCTCCGCGCGCAGCGGCACCACGGCCTCGACGAAGTCGCGTGGATCGACGGCGTCCGTGCGATCGACGTCGAAGAGCGCGATGTCGATGTCGAACTCGACGATGTCGGCGAGCGTCGCGATCGCCTGGATGACGCTCTCGCTGAGGCGCTCGCCGCGCTCACCGATGTCGAACACGAGCGGCTGACCGTCGGAGACCGCGCCGGTGTCGATCGCGACCTGCTGCAGGTGCCGGAAGCCGTCGTCGCGTGGTGGCCCGGAGTAGAGACCGATCACGCGGATGCCCGTCGCGTTCAGCGCCTCGACCGCCTCGTCGTAGTCGTGCGCCGCCGGCTCGACCGCCGGGCACGCCGCGGAGTAGGGCCGCGCGCCGCCCGGTCCGTTGTGGAACGGCGCGTCGCTGAACATCAGCACGACCGGCAGCGCGTCGTTCCGGAAGCACGGATATCCGAACCCGCCCATCGGACAGCCGAAGCTCGCCGGCACCCAGGGCGCGATGCCCTCGCCGGTCGCGATCTGATAGAGCGCTTCGACCTGCGACTCCGGCTCGTCGCTCCCGTTGTCGAGACCGATCGAGTCGACCGCGCTCTGCACGCGCCCGATGTCGGGGCTCACCGGGAGCACCAGACGGAACGGCAGATCGTTCTCCGTCGCATCGCCGCAGCTCCCCACCGGGAAGTCGGCGAACGTGGTCACGCCGATCTGCGAGTCGCGGATCGCGTTGGTGATGCCGGGCGCGATCCGCTCGCGGAGGTTCGCGCGGATCTGATCGATCTCCTGGCCCATCGACGCGGTGGTGTCGATCGCGAACACGACGTCGGCGCGCCCGAGCTCGACCTGCGTCTGCAGCGGCAGCTCGACCAACCCGCCGTCGAGCGGGATCTCGATGCACGGGATCATCGCGTCGGGCCCGGCGTCCATGCCGGCGTCGACCTGCGCATCTGGCACGTCGAGCCCTGTCTTCGCACCGCAGCCGGTGGCGAGCGCCGCCAGGGCAAGGGTCGCGACGACGAGACCCCCGCGAGCCGCGAACGAGAACGGAGACCCGAGCACGCGTTCCGTCACGGGGATCATCTAGCCCCCTTGGCAGCGCGCGTCGAACCTTCCGGTCTTCGGACGATCGACCGGATCCCCCGCGCGCGCGTGATCGGCTCGCCCGCTCCGGTCGC
>JALYRN010000085.1:3177-13639 GCA_030855295.1 Myxococcota bacterium
GGTCGCTTCCGTCCGCGCGCGAAGCGCGCGCTCCCGTACGCGCCCTACGGGGCGAGCACTCCTGTTGGTCAGAGCCGGCCGAGGATGCGGAGCTTCGCGGCGCGCGCGCGCGCGCGGTCGCGATCGAAGACGTCCGGCCAGTCGATCTCGATCGGCGGCGGCGGACCGGGCAGCTCGGTGTCGCGCGGACACTCTTCGTCGAGCAGCTCGCCGAACGCGCGCAGCACCGGCGCCGTGCTCGCGAGCAGCGAGTCGTCGACCTCCTGCAGGAAGCGCACGAGCACGTCGGCCGCGTAGCGCCCGAGCTGGCGGCGCGCGACGAGATCCATGTAGCTCGCGACCAGCGCGTCCGCGGTGAAGCCGTGGTGGATCACGAGCTCGGCCGCGACGCGGAGCGCCGACAGCGGCGGCAGCACGCCGTGCTCGAGGAGCACGCACGCAGGCTGGAAGTAATTGTAGAACGGGCAGACGCGCGGCCCGTACTCCTCGAACGCCGCCGGCGAGCTGATGCGATCGAGGTGGATGAAGATGCGGATCGCGCCGCCGCCGCGCGGCACGCGCTCGGCCATGCGCACGACGCGCGGCAGCACGTCGGGGTAGACGCCGGCGAGCTCGAGCACGCGCATCAGCGTCGGCACCTCGACCCGCCCCGCGCAGAGATCGGTGTAGATCGAGTAGATGAACGCGTCGGCCTCGGCGTCGTCGCCGAACATGTACTCGAGGGTGTCGGACGGCATCGACGCGCGCGTGTCGAGCAGCGCCGCGAGCTTGTAGCCGACCTGATCCTTCACGAACCGGAAGCGCCCGCGCAGGATGTTCGTCAGCTGCGGCTTGAGCACCAGGTTGTCCCAGCGGATGCCGTCGAGGCGCAGCTTCGCCTCGAGCACCTTGCGCATCTGCTCGGGGCTGCCCGACAGGATGTAGATGCCCGCGGGATCGGTACCGCGGATCTCCCGCAGCAGCGCGGCGGCGCCCGGCACCGTCTTCTTCTGCGCGGCCGACTCGAACGCGGTGCGCAGCAGATCGCGCACGGTGTCGAACTCGGTGCGGAGATAGGTCTTGTCGAGATCCCACCGATAGACCAATCGGTGGGAGTCGTAGGGCGGCGCCGGGATCGGCGTGGTCACCGTGATCGGCGGCGCTGGCCCGAGATCGGAGGTTCCGTCGGACGCACCGGATCCCGGCGCGTCGTGCTTCTGCCAGCCCCCGTGCACGCTCCGCCACCTTAGCACGCGGGCCCTCTGGTATCCTCGCGGGCACTCGATGAGCAGCGGCCAGCAACGCGGTGCGGATCTCCTGATCGTCGCCTCGCACGCGCCCGATCTCGCGGGGATGCGGCCCCACCTCGGGGAGCGGCTCGACGGGCTCGTCGGCGCGCTGCGCGTGCGCTCGAAGATCGTCGGCGTCGGCGGCGCGGTCGCGGCCGCGGCGGTGGCGCGCGGCATCCTCGCGGTGCAGCCGCGCGCGGTCGTGATGATCGGGACGTGCGGCGTGTACCCGAACCTCGCGCAGTACCGTCCTCACGACGTCGTCGTGCCGACGCGCGCGCACCTCGTCGATCACACCGTGCTCGCGGCGCGCGCGTCGTTCCCCGATCCGATGCAGACGGTCGCGCCGATGCACGCGCTGATGAGCGCGGCCTTGCAGCCGTGTCATCCGCGCGGGCACCTCGGACCGGTCGCGAGCCCGCTGGCGCAGACGATCGACGACGCGCTCGCGAGCGCGGTCGGCCCGGCGACCGGATGCGAGGCGGAGAACCTGGAGCTCTTCGGGATCGCCGCCGCGTGCCGCGCCGCGGAGATGCCGTTCGTCGCCGCGCTCGGCGTCAGCAACATCGTCGGCTCGACGGGCCGCCACGACTGGGCGCAGTTCCAGCGCGACGCCGTCTGCCACGCCGCGAACGCGGTCGTCGCATGGCTCCACGGCGGCGCCCAGGGCCTACCGCATTGAGTCCACAGGAGTGCTCGCCCCGGAGGGACCGGACGGAAGCGCGCGCTTCGCGTGCGGACGGAAGGTCCCGGAGCGGGCGAGCCGATTTTTAGACAGCCTTTGACTCGGCAGGAGTGCTCGCCCCGGAGGGACCGGACGGAAGCGCGCGCTTCGCGTGCGGACGGAAGGTCCCGGAGCGGGCGAGCCGATTTTTAGACAGCCTTTGAGTCCACAGGAGTGCTCGCCCCGGTGAGCTCGAGCGCGCGTCACCGGAACGGCGCGGGTGGTGGGCTGGCGCGCTCGGCGGCGAGCAGCAGGCGCACGGTCGAGAGGAGATCGTCGCGCGCTTGCCGGCGCACCGCGCCGAGCGCGGCGACGGCGAGCAGGACGCTCCAGCGGTACTCGATGCGCACGGCGCTTCCGTTCGGGGTGCGCGCGAGCTCGATCGTGAGCGTCCAGCCGCGATGGGTGATGCCGGTCACCGCGTCGTAGGCACCCACGTCGAGGACGAGGCGGTGCGGCGCTTCCTCCGCCGTCACGCGCGGCGCCGGTGCACGTCCCTTGATCTCGCCCCACGCCTGCGCGTGACGCGGATCGACGTACGCGGCGCGGAGCGCCTCGAAGAGGACGACGGGAGCAGCGGCGAGCTCGAGGTGGTGCGAGAGGTGAGGCATCGGACGATGCAGAGATAGACGCGGCGACACCCGGATCTTTGATCCGGAGCGCTCCGCCCCGATACGATTCGCTGCGTGCCGCCCACCCGTCTCAAGCCGCCCGTCCGGGTGCGGCCCGGTGCTCTCCTGCGCTCGCGCGAGGCCTCCGCGCTCGGACCACGCGCGGAAGAAGAGCTCTTCCGCGTCGCCGAGGTGCTCAGCGAGGGACGCCTCGAGGGGAGCGCGTTCTTCGGCTCGACGCTGGTGACGATCGATCTCGAGAAGGTCGCGCCCCAGCTGCGGGGCGACGAGGGCGCGAGCGAGCGGCAGCGCGTGCTGACCGCGGCGAGTGGCTCGGTGCGCGTGCGCCTGCGCGCGATGCGGATCGCGTGCGCCGACGTCGCGCGGCGGCACCCCGATCGACGTCTCGGGACCGCGACCACCGAGACCCGCTTTCGGCTCGAGGGGACCCTCCTCCTCGTCGACGTCGATCTCGAGATGCCCGTCGGCGTATCTTCCCGAGCCGGAGGCTCGACTCCATGACGCAGCGCGATCCGATGGTCGGAAAGATCATCCACGTCCAGTTCGGCCCCGGTGGTGGGCGCCGCAGCCTCCCTGCGTCCAGCGCGCCTGGTTCCAGCGGCTCTCCGGTGGGCCTGCCGCCGCTGCCGATCGTGCCAGAGCCGATGGCGAGCGTCGTCGCGCCGGCGCCCGATCCCGAGCACGACGAGCGGCTCGCGCGCCGTCGCGATCCGACCGGCGATCTCTACGCGCGCGCCGAGGTCGCGCGTCTGTTCGGGCTGCCCGACAGCCGCCTGCGCTACTGGGAGCGCACCGGATTTCTGGTGCCGTCGGCGCAGGTCGGGGCCCGGCGTCTCTACACGTTCCAGGATCTGATCGGCGTGCGCACCGCGAAGAGCCTGCTCGAGCGCGGCGTGCCGCTGCGCCGCGTGCGCAAGACGGTGGAGGCTCTGCGAACGACGCTGCCCGACGTGGTGCGGCCGCTGAACGAGCTGCGCGTGCTGGCCGACGGCCAGAGCGTGATCGTGCGCGACGACAAGTCGTCCTTCGAGCCGCGCACCGGCCAGGTCGTGATCGACTTCGACGTGCGCGAGCTGCGCGACGACGTGGTGCGCGTGCTGCGCCCCGACGCGCTCGATCCGGCGCGACGCCGCGCCGCGTACGAGGCGTACCTCGAGGGCTGCCGGCTCGACGAGGACGAGTCGACGCTCGACCGCGCCGAGAGCGCGTACCGGCGCGCGCTCGACCTCGATCCGATGCTCGCGAACGCGCTGACGAACCTCGGCAACCTGCGCTTCCGGCGCGGCGACTCGAAGGAGGCGCGCGAGCTCTACGACAAGGCGCTGGCGCTCGACACCGACCAGCCGGAGGCCTGGTACAACCTCGGCTTCCTCGCGTTCGAGCGCGGCGATCTCGAGGAAGCGGTCCGCCACTTCGACCGCGCGGCCTCGAGCGATCCGGGGTTCGCCGACGCGCACTTCAACCTCGCGATGGCGCTCGAGGAGATCGGACGATCGCGAGAGGCGCGCGTGCACTGGGAGACGTACCTCCGGCTCGATCCCAGCGGGCCATGGGCAGAGATCGCCAAGCGCCATCTCTGAGTCGACAGGAGTGCTCGCCTCCGACGCTCGACCTCAGGGCGGGGTGATCGCGAGCGCGGCCACCCGCGGATCGCGCGCGAGGCGGCGAAGGATCTTCCGATCGGCCGTGAGCCACGAGACCCCGAGCGTCTCCGCGTGCGCCAGGTACACCGCGTCCCATCCTGCGATGCGCAGCGTGCGGGACAGCTCGACGCGCGGCTGGGCGTCCGCGCGACCTTCGAGACGGACTGGCGGAGCTCGATCGCGTTGACTTCCTTCATGACACCCGAAGTGTCATGTCGCGCGCTCGCTCGTCAGCGAGCACGCACCCACGCATCGGCGTTCCCTCGGGCGCGGCGTGCTGGTAGCGGTCGGTTCGCCGCCCTGCCCTCCCGCTCCGCGCCTTCGGCGCTACAGTCCCCGCTCGATGGCCACCCTCCGCCCTGCCCCCGCGTCCGCTCCCTTCGCTCTGCTCGCCGACATCCACGGCAACCTCGCGGCGCTCGACGCCGTGCTGGAGGACGTGAAGCGGCGCGACATCACGTCGATCTACGTTGCCGGCGATCTGCTCTTCGGGGGCCCCGATCCGCTCGCGGTGTGGAAGCGGCTCGTCGAGGTGAAGGCCAAGTGCGTGCGCGGCCTGAGCGATGCCGCGCTGGTGCACCTCGATCCCGAGCGCATGACGCCGGGCACCGACGAAGAGCGCGAGAAGCTCGAGCGCTTCCTCGCGACGCGCAGCGCGGTCGGCGAGCTCGTCCTCAAGTACCTCGAGCGGATGCCCGATGCGATGCGCGTGGCCCTGGTCGACGGGGGCGAGGTCGTGATCGTCCACGGCTCGCCCGGTGATCCGACGATCGACATGACGCACGACATGGACGACGACGAGCTGCTCGCGCTGATCGCGGACGACCCCGCCGACATCGTCGTATGCGGCGGAGGGCACGTGCCCTTCCAGCGCGACATCGGCGAGGTGCGCGTGCTCGGGCTCGGCTCGGTCGGCGAGAGCCCGGAGGGCGGCGTCGCGCACTTCGCGGTGATCACCCCGAAGATCGAGGGAACGCTCGTCGAGCAGGCCTGGGTCCGCTACGCCGGCGAGGAGTGACTCGACAGCACGCCGTGCACGACGGCGAGGCCACGCGCGCCCTTCACCTCGATCACCTGCACGCGCTGCACCCCCGCCGAGAGCAGCGCCGCGCACGCCTCCTCGAGCGCGCGGGGGCGCTGGGCCGCATCGAAGGTCGCGAGCGCGCGCTGCGTGACCGCGCGAAACCCCTCGCGCTCGATCGGGAGCGCGAGCGCGAGCACGCCGCCCTCGCGCACGCAGGCCCGCACCGCGCGCACGCCCTCGAGCAGCGCTGGCGCGCACGGTCCGATCACAGCCGCGTCGTGATCCCCGGGAGGCAGCGCGTCGATGCTCGCGCGGTTCGTGCCGCGCGCGGCGTCGATCGTCTCGATCGGCTCGGCGCCGACCCAGAGCACGCGCCCGCCCGCGATCGGCGCGAGCGCCTCGGCCAGCGCCTCGGCGAGAGCCTTCATCCGCGTGGTCGGCATCCGCGTGAACGGCATGCGCGCGGAGAGACGCTCAAGCGGCGCCCTCGGCGGGCTCCGGGCTCGTCGGGCGCGCGGTCACGCGGCGGATCTCGACGCGCGTGACGTGCTTCTCGTCGGCCTCGCGCACGATCAGCTCGAGCCCGTCGAGCGTCACGAGCTCGCCGGGCTCGGGCACCTTGCCGGCGAGGCCGACCACCAAGCCCCCGAGCGACTCGACCTCGGCGTCCTCGGCCGCGTGATCGAACGAGGTGTCGAGCAGCTCGCCGAGCTCGTGGATCGAGACGCGCGCGTCGGCCATGTACGTGTCGGGGCCGATCTCGGTGACGAGGCTCTCCTCGACGTCGTGCTCGTCCTGGATCTCGCCGACGATCTCCTCGAGGATGTCCTCGAGCGTGACCACGCCAGCGGTGCCGCCGAACTCGTCGACGACCAGCGCGAGGTGCTGGCGCTTGCTCTGCATCTCGCGGAGCACGTGGCCGATCTTCTGCGACTCCGCGACGAAGAGCGCGGGCTTGCGGACGATCGTCGCGAGGTCGACCTCGCCGCCGTGATCGCGCATCGCGCGGAAGAGATCCTTCGCGTGCAGGATCCCCTCGATGCGATCGACGCGCTCGCGGAACATCGGGAAGCGGCTGTGGCCCTCCTCGACGACGCGCGCGACCATCTCGTCGAGCGGCGTCTCGAGGTCGATCGCGACCATGCGGGTGCGCGGGACCATGACCTCGCGCGCGACGGTGTCCTTGAACTCGAGGACGCGGCGGAGGAGCTGCGCGAACTCCTCGTCGATCACGCCGTCCTCCTCGCGGCGCTCGATGATGTGCTCGACCTCGCGCGACGCGATCTCCGGATCGAGCGCGTCCTCGCCCTCGGGGAAGAGTCGCTCCGTCAGGCCCGCGACGATCTGGATCGGCAGCGCGAACGGCGCGAAGGCGAGCTCGAGCGGACGCGAGAAACGGAGCAGGCGCAGGCCCAGCGCGCGCGCCCGGCTCCGCGCGATCGTCTGCGCGATCTCCGCGAGCACCGCGTAGCCGAGAGCCGCGAGCCCGACCACCACCACGCCGAGCGCGAGCGGCATCGCGTCGACCACCAGGTACGCCGTCGCGGCGGCGAGCCCAGCGACGCTCATCACGCGCCCCGTCAGCAGCCGCGCGCGCACGATCGAGCGCTGCGCGAGGATCCTCGACGCGGTCACCGCGTCCGGCCCCTCCTCGTCGCGCACCGCCATCAGCAGCTCCTCGGGGAGCGCGTTCAAGGCGGCGGTCAGGGCCGACATCGCTGCACCGACGATCGCGGAGACCACGATGACGGCAGCGGCGAGACCTGGACCTTCGAGCGAGTCGGGCACTGGCGGGTCGCGACGACGCGATGCGTCGAAGCGAATTCGGATCCTAGAGGGACGACGGGGCCGGAGCAAGCGGCGTCCCGTCCTTTGGACGTGCAGCCGAAAACGCACTCCAGCCGTCAATCGGCTCGCCCCGCTCCGGGACCTGCCGTCCGCACGCGAAGCGCGTGCTCCCGTCCGGTCCCTCCGGGGCGAACACTCCTGTCGACTCAGCCGAAACGGATGGCTCGGGCCTCGAGCAGCTCGACCAGGGTGCGCAGCACGTCGAGGCGGCTCATTCCGCTGAGATCGACGAGATCGTCGATGGTGGCGGAGCCGTCCAGGCGCGACATCAGGAAGCCCTGCCGGTGGTCGAGCCCGAGCCAGCGAACCTCGTGCTCCGGCACCGCGACGCGCGGCACCTGCGCGCCGATCGCGCCGGCCGCGGTGCCGCAGATCGAGGCGACACGCGCGGAGTACAGCTGCATCAGCCGCTCCCTGCTGCTCTCCGCGCAGCGCTGGGCCGCCAGGTCGCTGGGGTTCCGGCCCAGCAGCAGCTCGGCGACCCGCAGCGCGCCGCTGTAGTCGCCGAGCGCGTAGCGATCGGCCATCTCCCCGCCGAGGTCGAGCGCGGGCGTCGACGGCGGGCGCGAGCGCTTGCTGACGAGCTCGAGCGCATCGACCCGAGCGGTCGTCGGCGGCGTGACCGAGCGGGGCCGCGTGGGGGCACCGTCGCGCAGCCGGCCCCACGCATCACCAGCAGGAACGTCGCGAGGCGGAGGGATCGTGTCCTGCAGCTCGAGCTCGAGTCGCTCGGCGCTGGCCTCGGCGCTGCTGGTCTCCGCGGCCACGCTCTCGTCGGGCAGCGGCAGCGCGAGCGGCGGCCCCGCGAACTGCAGGGTCACTCGCTTCGGCGCGCTCGATGCGCGCGTCGCGGTCGTCTCCTCCGGCTCGACGGAGGGGCGGCTCTCGCGTCCGCCCTTCTCGTCGCCGTCGCCTCCGGACGACGCGTCTGCCGACATGCGCTATCCGATCTTGCCGACGACGCCCTTGAACATCCGCTGGGTGCGGTTGAGGGCGTCGATCTGCTCGCGGAGGCCCTTCACGTCGCCGGCCTGCATCAGTGCGCGCGCCTTCTCGACGACGCCGCGCGCCTTCTCGATCGCATCGCGACCGAAGTCCGAGCCGGCGACGACCTCTTCGACCTTGGGGAAGAGCTTCTGGATGTCGGCGATCAGCGTCTCCGACTCCTGCTTGTAGCGCTCGAGCTCTTCGTCGTCGCGACGGGCGACGGCGTAGCTGTTCGCGTCGTCGACCATCGAGTCGATCTCGTCCTTGGTCAGGCCCGAGGTCGCGGTGACGGTGATCGACTGCGCCTTGCCGGTCTCGAGATCCTTCGCGCCGACGCTGACGATGCCGTCGGCGTTGATCTCGAAGGTGACCTCGATCTCCACTGCGCCGGCGGTCGCGCGGCGCAGGCCGGTCAGCGTGAACTCGCCGAGCATCTCGTTCTCGTCGGCGCGCTTGGCCTCGCCCTGCATGACGAGGATCTTCACCGCGGTCTGGTTGTCGCGGACCGTCGTGAAGATCTTGGAGCGCGAGGTCGGCACCGTGCTGTTCTGCGGGATCAGCTCCTCGAGGAAGCCGCCGACGACCATGATGCCGAGCGTGTGCGGCGTGACGTCGAGCAGCACCATGTCCTGCACGTCGTCGATCAGCGCCGCGCCCTGGATGCCGGCGCCGAGCGCGACGACCTCGTCGGGGTGCACGCCCTTGCAGGGCTCGCGCTCGAAGTAGTCGGCGACCGCGGCCTGCACCTTCGGCATGCGAGTCATGCCGCCGACCAGGATCACGTCCTCGATCTCGTCCTTGTCGAGGCCCGCTTCCTTGAGCGTCATGTCGCAGATCTCGATCGTGCGCGCGACGAGATCCTCCGTGAGCTCGTCGAGCTGCTGGCGCGTGAGCAGGCGCTGGAGATGGAGCGCCTCGCTGCGCGCGCTCGAGATGATGAACGGCAGGTTCACCTCGGTCTCGACGACGCTCGAGAGCTCGCACTTCGCCTTCTCCGCCGCGTCCTTCAGGCGCTGCAGGGCCATGCGGTCCTGCCGGAGATCGATGTCGTGCTCCTCGCGGAAGCCCTGCACCAGCCAGTCGATGATGCGCTGGTCGAAGTCCTCGCCGCCCAGGAACGTGTCGCCCGCGGTCGAGACCACCTTGAAGACGCCGGCGCTCGAGATCTCCATCACCGAGATGTCGAACGTGCCGCCGCCGAGGTCGTACACCGCGACGCGGCGATCGATGTTCTTGCCGAAGCCGTACGCGAGCGCGCCCGCGGTCGGCTCGTTGATGATGCGGATCACGTCGAGGCCGGCGATCGCGCCGGCGTCGCGGGTGGCCTGGCGCTGGCCGTCGTTGAAGTACGCGGGGACGGTGACGACGGCCTTGCTGATCTCGTGACCGAGGTAGTCCTCGGCGATCATCTTCATCTCCTGCAAGATCATCGCGGAGACCTCGGGCACCGAGTAGACCTTGTCGCGCAGCTGGATGCGCGGGTCGTTGTGCGGCCCCTCGACGATGCGGTACGGCACGTTGCCGATCGCCGCCTGCACCTGCGGGCTGTTGAACTTACGGCCGATCAGGCGCTTCGCCGCGTACACCGAGTTCTCGGCGTTCGTGACGGCCTGACGCTTGGCGATGTGGCCGACGAGGCGCTTGCCCGCCTCGGTGATGGCGACCATCGAGGGCGTCACCTTGTACCCGCCGCGGTTCGCGATGACGACGGGCGTGCCGCCCTCGACCACCGCGACGCACGAGTTGAAGGTGCCCAGATCGATCCCGATGACCTTCTCCATCAACTCCCTGCCTCTCGGACGCCGTCGCCCGAACCGAAGGAGATCACTACCCCTTCAGCTCGCGGAGCAGATTCTTGACGATTTGGTCTCCGGGGTCCAGCAATGCTGCGCGCTCGAGCTCCCGCTTCGCGTTGAGGTGCAGCCCCGCGGCCATGAAGACGCGGCCGAGGGCGACGCGCGCGGGCACCGACTCGGGCGACAGCTCGCACGCGCGCTGCGCGAGCTTCTGCGCGTGGTGGAGGTCTCCCTTGGCCTCGACCAGCGCGGATGCTGCGCGGATGGCCGCGGCAACGTCGTGCGGACGCCCCTCGACGACCTTCGACCAGCTGAGCGCGGCGGCGGCCCACTTCTTGTGTCGCTCCTCGTATTCCGCGGCCTTCTCGTACTTGTCCGCGAGCTGCGCGGCGAGCGCGTAGGCGACGCGCTTCTGGTCGGCGGCCACGTCGGCGCGATCGGGCGCGAGCGCGGTGGCGAGACGGAGCTCGCGCGCCGCGGTGGCGAGGTCGCCGGCCTGCTCGCTGCGACGCGCCTCGATCAGGTGGCGCTGCAGCGAGT
>JALYRN010000086.1 GCA_030855295.1 Myxococcota bacterium
CTCCCGGGAAGAGCGCGCGCAGCCACGCCGCGACCTCGCGATCGGTCGTCGCCTCGCCGCGCGACGCGAGCCACTGGTCGAGCGCGCGCGCGAGTTCGTCGGCGCTCGCGTAGCGCCCTTCCCGATCCTTCGCGAGCCCCTTGCGCACGATCTCGTCGACCGCGACCGGCACCTCGGGGCGTCGGTCGCGGATCGACGGCACCGCAGGATCGACCACGATCGCCGCGACCGTCGCGAACTCCGACTCGCGCTCGTAGAGCGACTCGCCGGTGAGCGCCTCGTACGCGCACACCGACAGCGCGAACACGTCGCTCCGTCCGTCGAGCACCTTGCCTGCGTACTGCTCGGGCGAGATGTACGCGAGCTTGCCCTTGAGCACGCCGACCTCGGTCTTGCGCGGATCGACCACCGACTTCGCGATGCCGAAGTCGATCAGCTTCGCCACGCCGTTCCATCCGAGGATCACGTTCTCCGGCGTCACGTCGCGATGCACGATCCCGAGCGGCGCGCCGCGCTCGTCGACCGCGACGTGCGCGTGGTGCAGTGCGGCCGCGAGGCTCGCGATCACGCGCGCCACGATCGGCACCGGGATCCCTCCGGCCTCGCGCGCGCGCTCCATCACCCGTCGCATCGACGGGCCACGCACCCACTCCATCGCGAGATGGAACGCGCCTCCGTCGTCGCCGAAGTCGAGCACCGCGCAGAGGTTCGGGTGCGAGAGGCGCGACGTCAGCCGCGCTTCCTGGACGAACGCGTCCACCTTGCGAGCGTCCGCCGCGACGTGCGGGAGCAGGCGCTTGAGCACCAGCAGGCGCGCGACGTCGCGCGGCCCGGTCGCGCGCGCGACGAACACCTCGGCCATGCCTCCGGTCGCCACGCGGCCGAGCACGTCGTAGCGCCCGATGCGCCCGATCGGAGTGAGCGCAGGCACCTCCATCGCCTCGGCGTTCGCTCCCACGAGCGCGATGGTACCTGCTCGGCGGCGGTGGCGCGCGCGCCTCGCGCGGGTCACGCTGGCCCCCCAGAGATGAGCGAATTCCTGCGCTTCCACGGCACCGAGAGCTACCTGACCAACGACGCCCTCGAGGCCGCCGTCAACTGCGCGCTGGTCCTGCAGCGGCCTCTCTTGGTCAAGGGCGAGCCCGGCACCGGCAAGACGCTCCTCGCCGAGGCGATCGCGCAGGCGCTCGGGCTGCGGCTGCTGACGTGGCACGTCAAGAGCACGACGCGCGCGCAGGACGGCCTCTACGTCTACGACACCGTGCAGCGCCTCTACGACTCGCGCTTCGGCGACGGCGACGTCAAGGACATCCGCCGCTACATCAAGCTCGGGCCGCTCGGTCAGGCGTTCGCGTCGAAGGAGCGCGTCGTCCTCCTGATCGACGAGGTCGACAAGGCCGACATCGAGTTCCCGAACGACCTGCTGCACGAGCTCGACCGCATGCGCTTCCGCGTGAGCGAGACCGACGACGAGATCGCGGCGGCGCACCGTCCCGTCGTGATCATCACGAGCAACAACGAGAAGGAGCTGCCCGACGCGTTCCTGCGCCGCTGCGTGTTCCACTTCATCGACTTCCCCGAGCCCGAGCTGATGAAGCGCATCGTCGCGGTCCATCACCCGGACATCGACGATGTGCTCGTCGAGCAGTCGCTGAAGATCTTCTACGAGATCCGCGACATGAAGCGCCTCCGCAAGCGCCCGAGCACGAGCGAGCTGGTCGACTGGATCGCGGTCCTCCGCGCGGCCGGCCTCGGCCAGGTGCAGCTCTCCGACAAGCTCCCGTTCCTCGGCACGCTCCTCAAGAAAGAGCAGGACCTCGCGGCGCTGGCGGACCAGCTCTCCGGCGGCCGACGCTTCCGCTCGTGATGCGCGTGAGCGCTTCCGCTCGTGCTGCGCGCGTGAGACAGTCGAGCTGATGGGCGACGAGCGGGTCACGGCGGTCCACGAGCAGCCGGAGGAGCCCACGACAACCCAGGAGCTCTCCGTCACGCTCGCGCCGCGCGTGCCGAGCGCGGCCAGGAGCGAGGTGACCGCGCGGCTCGTCGTGCTCGAGGGCGCGCAGGCCGGACGCCACTGGGTGCTCGGCACGGCGCGCGCCGTGATCGGCCGCGGCACCGGGAGCGACGTCACGATCGAGGACTCGCTCGTCTCGCGCGAGCACGCCGTGATCAGCCGCGACGAGTCGGGGTGGATGGTGCGCGATCTCGGCTCGCGCAACGGGACCTTCGTCAACGGGCGCCGCGTCGACGTCGAGCGTCTCCGGTACGGAGACCGGATGGTCATCGGGCAGTCGGTGCTGCTGCTGGCGCACGTCGATCCGATGCACGAGCGGCTCCTCGAGCGACAGAAGATCGAGGCGCTCGGCCGCCTCGGCGCGGGCATCGCGCACGATCTCAACAACTACTTCGGCGCGATCCTCGGCGCGCTCGAGTACCTCGACGGCGTGCCGCGGGACCGCGCGCTCGGCGAAGCCGAGGTGCGCGAGTGCATGGACGACGTGCGCGCCGCGACCCGGCAGGGCGCCGAGCTGACGAAGCGGCTGCTCTCGTTCGCACGACGCGGCGGCGACGAGCACACGCCGGTCGACTTCGGGCAGGTCTGCGTCGAGGCGGTGGAGCTCGCGCGTCGCACCTTCGATCGCTCGGTGCGCCTCGAGGTCGCGATCTCGCCCGGCCTCACGGTGCGCGGCGATCGCGGGCGCCTGCACCAGGTGATGATGAACCTCCTGGTCAACGCGCGTGATGCGATGCCGCGCGGCGGCACGGTCAGCGTGCGCGGCGAGGTCGTGCCCGCCGCCGCCGGAGAGGTCGCGGGCCCCCGCGTGCGGCTCGTGATCGCCGACACCGGCACCGGCATGGACGAGACCACGCGCGCTCGGCTCTTCGAGCCCTTCTTCACGACGAAGGAGCCGGAGAAGGGCACGGGGCTCGGCATGGCGATCGCGCTCGACGTGATCACGTCGCACGGCGGCACGATCGACTGCGACACCGAGATCGGTCGAGGCACGACCTTCCGCATCGTGCTGCCCGCGGCCCAGCAGCTCACGGTGCGCCGCGAGACGCGCACTCCGCACGAGTCGCCGCTGCCGAGCGCAGCGCCCTGCCCTGATCGCAGTCAGGGCGCGGTGCTGGTCGTCGACGACGAGCCGATGGTGCGCCGCACCGTGCGGCGCTTGCTCGAGCGCGCAGGCCTGACCGTGATCGAGGCCGTGGACGGCAACCGCGCGCTGGAGGCGGTGACCCGCGCGGGCTCGGAGATCTCGGTCGTGCTGATGGATCTCGACATGCCCGAGCTCGATGGCGAGGGCGCGACGCGGGCGCTGCGCCTGATGGACCCCGGGCTGCCGGTCGTGATCCTGAGCGGGCTCTGCGATGAGCCGCGGCGGAGACGCCTGATGCAGGCTGGCGCCCACGCCGTGCTGCAGAAGCCGTGCGACGCGATCACGCTGCGGCGCACCGTCCACGCCGCGATGGAGACGCGCGTCCGCGGCGAGACCGGCGCCCCGGCCGAGCGCCCCGACCCGGACGAGGGCCGTGAGCCCTAGCCGCTGCTAGGATCCGCCGGTGTTCATCGCGTTTCTCTACGAGCTCCGCCGCATGAAGGTGCCGGTGGGCGCCCAGGAGGCGATCTCTCTCGCCGCCGCGCTCGCCGCCGGGCTCCACGACTCCTCGCTCGACGGCTTCTATCACGTCGCGCGCGCCGTCCTGGTGCACTCCGAGGCGCACTACGACTCGTTCGATCAGGCGTTCGCGCATCACTTCCGTGGCGCGGAGCTCTCGGGCAAGGCGCTGCGCGCGGAGATCCTCGAGTGGCTCGAGCAGGCGATCGATCGCCCGCACGAGCTCACCGACGAGGAGCGCGCGATGCTCGAGAATTACGATCTCGAGACGCTCGAGAAGATGTTCGAGGAGCGCCTCGAAGAGCAGAAGGAGCGGCACGACGGGGGCAACAAGTGGATCGGCACCGGCGGCACCTCGCCCTTCGGTCATTCGGGCGCCGCGGCCCGCGCCGGCATCCGCGTCGGCGGCAAGGGCGGCGGCCGCAGCGCCGTGCAGATCGCCCAGAAGCGTGCATGGCAGGGCTACCGCGACGATCTGACGCTCGACGTGCGACAGATGCAGGTGGCGCTCCGGAAGCTACGCGCATTCGCGCGAGAGGGTGCCGAGGACGAGCTCGACATCGAGGGAAGCATCGACGCGACGGCGAAGAACGCCGGCGAGCTCGAGGTCGTGATCCGCCCGCCGCGGCGCCCCAACGTGCGGGTCGTGCTGGTGATGGACGTCGGCGGCTCGATGGAGCCGTACGCGCACCTGTGCTCGCGCCTCTTCACGGCGGCGAGCAAGGCGACGCACTTCCGCGAGATGCGGCACTACTACTTCCACAACTGCGTGTACGGCCACGTCTACGAGGACGATCGCTTCACGAAGCCGAAGAAGGTGCGCGATCTGCTCGCGGAGTGCGGGCCGCACCACAAGCTGATCATGGTCGGCGACGCGCTGATGGCGCCGTACGAGCTGCTGCAGGCGGGCGGCTCGCTCGATCTCGGAGACGAGAACGGGGTCGAGGGCATCCGCTGGCTGATGACGATGCAGCAGCACTTCGAGCGCAGCTGCTGGCTCAACCCCGAGCCCGAGAAGTACTGGTCGGGGAACACGATCCAGCACGTGCGCAACGTCTTCGACATGTTCCCGCTGACGATCCACGGCCTCGGCGAGGCGGTCTCGCACCTCACCAAGGGTCGCGGGATGCGCAAGGCAGGGTGACGCGCCCGGAGCGGGCGAGCCGATCCGGAGACTCCGGGTGACGCTGCACAGGCGCTCCGATCCGCGCTCGGCGCGCGCGTATCACGCGCCCTTCCCCACCCTTGCGCCCCCCTCGTGCATCGGGTAGGTACCGCGCTCGAAAACCGCGTTCTGCGGGCGATTTCGCTCCGCGATCCGAACGCGCCCTCCCCCGACGCGATCCCACCGAAGCCGATGAGCACCGTTCGCGCCGTCAAGGGAATGAACGACGTCCTGCCCGAGGCGATTGCACGGTGGCAGCGGGTCGAGACTGCGTTCCGTGAGATCTCGACGCGCTACGGCTACACCGAGGTGCGCACGCCGATCGTCGAGCCGACGCAGCTCTTCGTGCGCTCGATCGGCGAGGCCACCGACATCGTCGAGAAGGAGATGTACACGTTCGTCGACAAGGGCGACGACATGCTGACGCTGCGCCCCGAGGGGACCGCGTCGTGCGTGCGGGCGTACATCGAGCACGCCGTCCAGGGGCGGGAGCCGATCACGAAGTGGTCGTATGTCGGGCCGATGTTCCGGCGCGAGCGCCCGGCGCGCGGACGCTACCGGCAGTTCTGGCAGGCTGGCGTCGAGTGCATCGGCGATCCGGGGCCGCACGTCGACGCCGAGATGATCGATCTCGTCGTCACGATGCTCGCGTCGCTCGGCGTGCAGGATCTCGAGGTGCTCGTCAGCTCGCTCGGCTCGGGCGAGACGCGCGCGCGCTATCGCGAGGAGCTCGCGGCGTTCCTCGCGCCGCATCGCGATCGTCTGAGCGAGGACTCGCAGCGCCGGCTCGCGACGAACCCGCTGCGCATCCTCGACAGCAAGAGCCCGGTCGACCAGGAGATCTGCGCGAACGCGCCGAGCCTGCACGACCTGCTCGGAGACGAGGACCGCGCGCACTTCGAGGAGCTGCAGCGCACGCTCGACGCGCTCGGCACGCGCTACCGCGTCGAGCCGAAGCTGGTGCGCGGGCTCGACTACTACTCGCGCACGCTCTTCGAGGTGCAGGGTCGCGGCGGCGAGCTCGGCGCACAGAACACGCTGTGCGGCGGGGGTCGGTACGACGGCCTGGTGCGAGAGCTCGGCGGTCCCGACGTTCCGTCGATCGGGTTCGCGATGGGGATCGAGCGCATCCTCCTGGTGATGGACGGCGCGGACGCGTCGCCGACGATCGACGTCGCGGTGGCGGTCGCGGATCCCGGGCTGCGCACCGACGCCGCGGTGCTGCTTCGCGATCTGCGCGCAGCCGGCGTGGTCGCGGACGGGGATCTGCGAGGGCAGTCTCTCAAGAGCCAGCTCCGGCGCGCGGACAAGCTGGGCGCGCGCGTCGTGCTGGTGCTCGGGCCGGCGGAGTCGGAGCGCGGCGTGGTGCAGCTCAAGGACCTCGCCGCGCACACGTCGACCGAGGTGCCGCGCGCCGAGGTCGTCACGCGCGCGCGCGCGCTGACACGGGAGAGCGCGTGAGCGAGCCGACACGCGATCGCGATCCAGCCGCGACCAGCTCGCGAGCGCGTGGCTGGTGGACGGCTCGTGCTGCGATGGTCCTGTTCGCCTGCGCGTCGCTCGCCGCCGGCACGCTCGAGAGCTCGCGCGTCGTGGCCCAGGACGCCACCGAAGAAGAGGACGACGAGTACCGCGAGGCCTACGACGAGGACGACCTCGACGGCGAGGACGACCTCGACGCCGAGGAGGCCAGCCTCGAAGAGGACGACGCCGACGAAGCCGAGGCCGAAGAGGCCGAAGAGGCCGAAGAGGCCGAAGAGGCCGAAGAGGCCGAAGAGGCCGAAGCCGGAGAGACCGAGGCTGACACCGAAGAGGGCGAGTCGACCGAGCTCCCGCCCGCCCGCGTCGTGCGCTTCGTGGAAGAGGCGCAGCCGGTCGGTGAGGGCGACTTCCAGCTCGCGTTCCCGCCGGTCCTGATCGAGCGCCGCGGCGCGTACGCGACCACGGCCGTGTTCCCGCTTTTCTATCTCCTCGAGTCACCCGACACGAGCGAGCTCGTGATCCCGCCGATCTACCACCGCGAGGGTACGAGCCAGGGCGACGTCGTGTTCCCGATCTTCTGGTGGTTGCGCGGGCCCGGCTGGCACACGTGGATCGTCCCGCCGGTGTGGTCGCACTCGTCGCCGACCGGCCACTCGTTCGGCATCTTCCCGCTGCTCGCGACGGGGCGCGACAACGACGCGTACTACCACGTGGTCCTGCCGCTGCTGACGGTGGCGTGGGGCGACGCGGACGAGGACTATCTCTTCGCCGGGGCGCTCTTCTACCGACTGCGCCAGCGCGACGAGGAGCGCTGGGGCGTGTTCCCGCTCCTGTGGTGGTTCGACAGCCCCAACGAGCAGTACCAGTTCGTCGCGCCGTTCTTCTTCCGATACCGGAACGCGCGCGAGGAGCAGACGGTCACGATCGTTCCGCCCGGGCTCTTCTATCTCTCCGAGCAGCCGCGAGAGAGCTGGTGGGGCATCGCCGGCCTGCTGCACCACGACGAGGGACCGGGCTTCCACTCGACGACCGTCCCGCCGCTGCTCTTCCACTTCTCGGAGGAGGCGGGTGTCGACGGCGGCCCCGGCACGACGCGGCTGACGACCCCGTTCTTCCTCTACTTCAACGAGCGGGGCGCGGAGACGCTGGTCACGTACGTCTACCAGCGCCACCGCGGTGCGACCGAGCTCGACGCGGTCGCGCCGATCTTCTGGTGGATCCGCGATGCTCGCGACGGCAGCGAGACGCTGGTGATCCTCCCGGTGCTCGCGCGGTGGACGAGCCCCGCCGCGGAGAACACGATCGTGTTCCCGTTCTTCGCGCAGTTCCACGAGTACGGCCGCTCCGAGACCTGGATCACGCCGCTCGTCGCGCACACGCAGGACCTCGAGCACGGCGACGAGACGACCTGGGTCGCGCCCACCTTCCAGTACTCGCGCTGGCGCGACGGCGAGGCGTTCAACATCCACCCGGTCTGGTACTACGAGCACGTCCCGTCGCACCGGCACTACGTGCTCGCGCCGTTCTGGTTCGACTTCCAGCAGTTCGAGCGGCACGACCGATACACCGTCGCGTTCCCGTTCTACTGGCGCTTCGTCGAGGGCGTCACCGAGACGCAGCTCTTCCTGAACACGTACTACCGCCGTCGCGAGTGGCCGAACGAGCGGCGATGGGAGTACGAGTTCCACTTCGCGCCGCTCTTCGACTACGGCGAGAACAGCGAGGGCGAGCACTGGTGGCGGGTGCTCTACGGTCTGATCGGGTTCGAGCACCGCGCCCGGCACGACCGGCTCTGGCTCTTCTACATCCCGATCGACATGGGGCACGCGCCGATCCAGCCGGCGACGCCGGAGATCGCACCGGCGAGCGAGTCGCGCCTCGCGATCCCGACGTACACGCTGCAGTAGATGCGGCGGCCCCTCCGGGCCGAGCACTCCTGTCTCGAGTCAGCGCTTGGGGCGGGGCCCCATGGCCGGAGGGCGCTCGGAGTCGGCCGGCTCGCTGCGGCGCGGCTCCGGCTGCGGCTGCGCGCCCTCGTCGGCCGGCGGCGCATCGCCGCCCGAGACACTGCCGCCCGAGACACTGCCGCCCGAGACACTGCCGAGGCTGCCGCCGGGCGCGGGCGCAGGTGCCGGCTCGACGGGCGCCCAGCGTCCGGCCGCGAAGTCGATGTACGTGTACTGGAATCCGTCGCCCGCCTCGCCCGGTCCGCTCGACACGCGCGGCGTCGCCGCCCCGCGCATCTGCATCACGAGCACCATGTCGCGACCGCGGCGCTCGAGCCGCGCGCGCAGCACCGGCGTCTCGAAGAAGCGCGTCTCGAGCCAGCGCGCGGAGTTGCGCAGATGGATCCCGGTGCGCGGGAAGATCACCTCCACGCGCTCGCCGGTCACGCGCACGTCGGTCTGCACCGGCCCGGTCGTCTGCACGAAGAATCGCGAGCTCCCGTCGGGCATCATCTGGAACCCCGGCCACGTCAGGATCTCGAGGCGGGCGCGGCGGCCGCGACGGCGCTCGAGCCGGCCCGCGGCGGGCGGCGGGTTGCCCGTGCCCGGCACGACGCCGTCGTAGCCCGACGTGGGCCGCGGAGGCTCCTGGGCAGCCGAAGACGCCGGCCCGAGGAGCAGCGAGGACGCGAGGGCGAGACGGAGGAAGCGGCGCACCCAGCGATCGTAGGGAGCCCTCCCTCGGAACGCAAAAAACGCTCTTCCTCGTTCGTATCCGCCCGCCGCATCGTCGCGTGCTGACTTGCCGATCACTGCGCGTAGACTTCGCGTCTCATGTCGGCCGACGCGACCCTGCTGACGACCTGGTGCGCGGTGTACGGGTTCGCAGCCGCCTACTACGTCGCGCTGTGGAGCCGCACGCGTCGTCGCGATCCCGAGCACGTGACGTACGCATGCGTCTGCATCGCGCTCGCGATCTACGCGGCGGGCGGTGCGCTGCTGGTCGACGCCACGACGCTGGCGGAGGCGACGCACGCGCTGCGCGTGCAGTACGCGGGTGCCTTCGCGGTGGTCGCGTTCTTCGTCGACTTCACGTCCCATCTGATCGGGCGCCCCCGGCGCATCGTCGTGCTCGCGAGCTACGGCGTCGCCGCGCTCGGCCTCGTGCTCGACCTCTCGGGACGCCTCCTGGATCCGACCCGGCCGGCGACGTCGTTCATCCCCGGGCTCGGTGCACCGGGCGCGCTGCTCGAGCCTGCGTTCCGGGTCGAGGGCCTGCTCGCGGTCGGCGCCGCCCTCACGCTCGCGCTCTGGGCGGGGGCGGTGCTGCTGCGCAAGGCGCGCACCGATCCGGACGCGCGCGTCGTGGTGATCGGCACGACGCTCGGGCTCGCCGCCGGCGTGTACGACACCGGTGCGCGGCTCCTCGGACGGCCTGCCGCGCACCTGGTCGAGCACGCCGGGCTGGTGACGGTGCTGACCGTCGGGTACGTGCTCCTGCGGCGCTTCGTCCATGCGGCGGGCGAGCTCGAGCATCGAACGAACGAGCTCGCCCGCAGCTACGACGAGCTCCGCCGAACGCAGGAAGAGCTCGTCCGCAAGGAGCAGCTGGCCGCCGTCGGCGAGCTCTCGGCGGTGATCGCGCACGAGGTGCGGAACCCGCTCGCGATCCTGAAGAACGCGGTCTCCAGCCTGCGGCGCCCGACGCTCACCAGCGCCGATCGCGGCGTGCTCTTCGGCATCCTCGACGAAGAGACGGATCGTCTGAACCGTCTGGTGCGCGACCTGCTGGCGTATGCCCGTCCCGTGGTGCCGAAGGGCGGGTCCGTCGATCTGCGCGATCTCGTGCTGCGCGCCTACGAGCTCGCGCGCGGAGGCCGCGACGACGGAAGCGACGTCGAGCTCGAGATCGATCTCGACAGCGCACCCAGCGCGATCCGCGGCGATCCCGAGCTGCTGCGGCACGCGTTCGTGAACGTGATCGACAACGCGCTGCAGGCGATGCTCGCGGGTGGCCGGCTCCTCGTGCGCGCGACCCCGAGCACGATCGAGGCGCGCCCCGCGATCGCGCTCTCGTTCGCCGACAGCGGCGACGGGATGGACACGCTCGTCCGAGCGAAGGCGCTCGATCCTTTCTTCACGACGCGCCCCGCTGGCACCGGGCTGGGGCTCGCGATCGTCGAGCGCGTGGTGAAGAACCACGGAGGCTCGCTCCTGATCGACAGCGAGCCGGGCGCGGGGACCACCGTCACGCTCCACCTGCCGGTGGCCGAATGAACGTCGACGGGGCCCCGTGAGCGACACGATCAGCACGATGTCGCCGCTCGCGACGCTCGCGCTCGCCTCCGCAGGCGTCTACGCGTACGTGGCCCTCCACTTCGGCGGGCTCTGGTGGATGCGGCGCAGCGCCTCCGAGCACGGCGCGTTCGCGCTGCTCAGCCTCTCGCTGGTCGGGCTCGCGCTGTCGGCGGCGCGCGTGATCTCGGCGGGCGACGTGGCCGAGGCCGCCACCGGGCAGCGGGCGCAGTACGTATTCGCGCTGCTGACGATCGGCGCGTTCGTCCAATTCTGCTCGCGCGTGAGCGGCCGGCCGCTTGCGTGGCTCGAACGTGGGACGTGGATCGTCGCGGGCGTGACGGCGGCTCTCGCGGCGGCGGGGCTCTTCGTCGATCCCGCGATCCCGACGAGCGCGTTCGACGGAAGCGTGCCCGGCCTCGGAGGTCGACCGGCGGCCGCCCTCCTGCCGCTCGGATGGCTCTCGCTGGCGTCGGGGAGCGCCCTCGCCTCGATCGCGATCGTGCACTTCGGTCGCGCGGCGCTGCGCGACCGCTCGCTGCGCGCGACCTTCACCGCGTCGCTGATCCCCTTCGCCGCCGGCATCTGGGATCTCGTCGTACGGTGGACGGGCGCGCCGCCGCCGCTCGTGAGCTCGATCGCGCCGGTGCTCGCGGTCGGCGGCATCAGCTGGGCGCTGGTCGGTCGCTTCGCGCGCGTCGACGCCGATCTCGCCACGCGCACCGAGGAGCTGGCGTCGAGCTACGATCGCCTGCGGCACGCGCAGCAGGAGCTCGTCCGCAAGGAGCAGCTCGCGGCCGTCGGCGAGCTCTCGGCGGTGATCGCGCACGAGGTCCGCAATCCCCTCGCGATCATCCGCAACTCGGTGTCGGGGCTCCGCCGGAGCGAGATCCGGCCCGAGGATGCGGAGACGCTCCTCTCGATCCTCGACGAGGAGGCCGATCGCCTCAACCGCTTGGTCCAGGATCTCCTCGCGTACGCGAAGCCCGCCGATCCCGCGCCGCAATCGATCGACCTGCCCGACCTCCTCCACCGCACGATCGCGCTCGCGAGAGAGGGGCAGGCCCACCGGAAGAACATCGAGTTCGCCATCCAGATCGACCCCGCAGTCTCGACCGTCGAGTGCGATCCCGCGCTGCTCCGGCACGCGCTGATCAACATCGCCGACAACGCGATGCACGCGATGCCGGACGGAGGCACGGTCGCGATCCGCTGCCGCGCCGCGCACATCGAGCACTCGCCCGCCGTCGCGATCGACTTCCACGACGAGGGCGAGGGGATGGACACGCTGGTGCGCAGCAAGGCGCGCGATCCGTTCTTCACCACGCGCTCGACCGGCACGGGGCTCGGCCTCGCGATCGTCGAGCGCGTCGCGCGGGTGCACGGCGGGCGCGTCGAGATCGAGAGCCGCCACGGCCAGGGCACCACGGTGACGCTGCTCCTGCCGCGCGAGCGCTCGTCCCTGCCGACGCCGGGCGCGTTCTCTTGATCACGCGCTGCGGTCGATGAACACCGGGCTCGACCACGCCATCTCGCCGTCCTCCTGGACGACCTTCGCGTAGACCCAGCCCTGCGCCACGACCGCCTCGACGCGCGCCGTGCTGCCGGACCCGGCGCTCGTCGCGATCGCTCCGTCGGGCCCGACGAGGCTCAGCTCGCGGATCGCCGACGTGCCGATCGCCTCGGCCTCGATCCGCACCGGCCGGTCCGTGCGCACCTCGCTCCCCATCGGCAGCGTTCCGTCGGCGACGACGTCGAGCAGGATCGGCACGCCGCTGGTCGCGTAGCAGCGACGCGCGCGGATCGCCGCGAGGATCGCGTCGCGCGTGCGCGCCTCCGACTGCACGGCCGTCAGCCCGGTGCGGAAGGGATCGCGCTTGCGCGCGACGCCGTGGTGCCAGAGCAGCCCATGGCCGTCGCTGCACGCGATGAACCCGAAGCGCCGCCCGCGCCGCAGCACCTCCTCGACCATCTGATCGCGGAGATCGCCGCGCGCGCCCAGCGGGTGCTCGGAGCTCAGATAGCACCCGTGGCAAGAGCAGATCTCCCACACCGGCTGCCCCGCAGGATCGTGCGCGTCCTCGTCCGCGCCCGTCCAGCCGACGTGATGCGGCACCGCGAACCCGCCGAGCTCCTTCACGGCCGCGACGAGCGCGCGCCCCTCCGGGACGTCGTCGCGCGACACGATCGGCAGCCCCGGGCGCGGCAGGTACACGACCTTGTGGCCCGGCCCCGGGTGGCGGCGCCCCGTCCACTCGTACGCGATCAGCGTCGCGAAGCGCCCGGGATCGTCGTGCCGCTCGGCGACGCTCTCGAGGTACGCCCACTCGCCCGGCCCGATCCGCTTTCCGAGGAACGACTCGTGATCGGTCAGCGCGACGAAGTCGTCTCCGTAGCCGTACCGCGCGCGCAGGTAGGGCTCGTCGGCGACGCCGCAGCCGTCGCTGTGCGCGCTGTGCTGGTGGATGTCGCCGAAGAGCGTGGCGCGGCCCCAGCGCTCGGCAGGATCGCGCTCGCGCGGACGACGCGGCGCGTCGCGGCGCGTCCTCGCGGGCACCTCGATCTCACACGGCGCGAGCGCCGCCGCCCCGCCCTCCGACGCCGGCGCGGTTGCGACGACGATGCCGCTCTTCTCGCGGCGTGCGGTCAGGATGGTGCGTCCATCGCGCAGCAGGCACGCCGCGACGCGACGCCCCCGACAACCCCAGCCCTCGTCGGCTCCGATCGCGACGCGCGGCGCGAACCCGGACGCGCTCAGGTCCTGCCGGTAGAAGCGATGCGAGCCGCGTCCGAACACCGCGAGCGAGCCGTCCGCGGCCGCGACCAGCACCGGCAGCTCGAAGCCTTGCTCCTCGCCCTCGCGATCTCGATCTCGATCGCGCATCGGCGCCGCCGGTGCCGACACGCGACCGTCCCGCGCCACGAACCGGAGCGCGATCCACTTCACCACGTCGGGCTCGGCGCTGTCCTCACGCAGGTCGTGGTGGAACGCGATCCACGCGCCCTCGTCGGTCGTCGCGATCGCGGGCGCCGCGGCGATCGCGTCGGCCTCCCACGCCACGACCGGGCCCGAGGTCGCGCCGGCGACGACGACGCGGCTCGTGCCCCCGCGGCGCTCGATCCG
>JALYRN010000701.1 GCA_030855295.1 Myxococcota bacterium
GCCCTCGGGCGAGCTCGATCCCGCGCGCGTCGCACGGGCCGCGCGCGGTCTCTCCGCGATCGGCACGCCGAGCGAAGACGGCACGCCCGACGACGAGAGCGGCAGCGACGAGCTCGGCGCGGCGGCATCCGAGGCGGGGGCATCCGAGGCGGGCGGCGTCGACGCCCCCGAGGAGAGCGCCCCCGAGGCCGCTCCGGAGGAAGAGGCACCGCCGCTCGACGTCGGGCAGATCTTCCGTGGTCGCGTCACGGCGGTCGCGGAGAGCGGCCACGTCGCGATCCACAACCGCCTGGTCACGCGCGCCGAGGTCCGCCTCAAGCTCGCGAAGGCGCGCGAGGAGCATCGGCGCGTCTGGGGTCTCGTCTACGGCTTCAACCGCGGCGGCTTCGACGTGCTCGTCGAGGGCGTGCGCGCGTTCTGCCCGGTCTCGGGCATGACGGTCGAGCACGTCGAGGATCCCGAGACGCTGCTCGGTCATCGCCTCGAGTTCTCGGTGCAGCAGGCGAAGAGCGGCCACCAGGGCATCGTCATCTCGCGCCGCTCGATCCTCGAGCGCGAGTCGCGCAAGCGCGCGAAGGAGCTGCGCCGCAGCCTCCAGCCGGGGCAGACGATCAAGGGGCGCGTCACCCAGGTGCGCGACTTCGGGATCTTCGTCGACATCGGCGGAGGCGTCGAGGGGCTCGTGCACATGAGCGAGCTCTCGTGGGATCGCGCGGTCCGTCCCTCGGACGCGGCGAGCCCGGGCGACGAGGTCGAGGTGCAGGTCCTGCGCGTCACCGAGCCGCAGGGCCGGAAGGAGCGCGATGGCCGCATCTCGCTCTCGATGAAGGCGCTCGCGAAGGATCCCTGGGAGGCCAACCTCGGCGACATCGAGGAGGGCCAGGCGCGCAAGGGCAAGGTCACGCGCACCGCAGAGTTCGGCGCGTTCGTCGAGCTCGTGCCGGGCGTCGAGGGCCTGCTCCACATCACGGAGCTCGGGCGCGATCTCAAGCACGCGAGCGAGCGCATCAAGGAAGGCGAGGACGTCTTCGTCATCGTCGAGCGCCTCGACAAGCGCGCGCGCCGCATCTCGCTCTCGAAGATGAGCGATCAGGAGGCGAAGCTCTTCCAGGAGGGCGGCCTCGAGACGGCGGCGGGCAAGCCCGTCCGGCAGGGATCGAACGTCAAGGTCAAGGTCGACCGCGTCGAGAGCGGCGGCCTCTACGTGCAGATCGAGGGCATGATCGGCCGTCGCGGCCGCGGCTTCATCCCGAACGCGGAGATGATGACCGAGCGCGGCACCGATCACCGGAAGAAGTTCGCGCCCGGCACGGAGATCGACGTCAAGGTGATCGGCACCGATCGCGAGGGCGGCCTCCGCCTCTCGCGCAAGGCCTACCACCAGGACGAGGAGCGCCGCGCGGTGCAGGACTACCGCAAGGAGGCCGCGCGCAAGGGCTTCGGCACCTTCGGCGACATCCTGAAGAACAAGCTCGGCAAGCGGTGAGTCAGCAGGAGTGCTCGCCCCTGCAGGAGTGCTCGTCCCGTAGGGCCGATTCTCCATTCGCCGCAGCCGGTTCTTGCAGAAGGACCGGCTGCGATGTAGAACGCCGGCCTTCCGAACGGGCGTTTAACTCAGAGGCTAGAGTGCGACCTTCACACGGTCGAAGTCACTGGTTCGACTCCAGTAACGCCCACTAGAAAAGCCGCACGATCGAGGCGGTACGAGCCGAGCCCCTGTGACGTCGTCACGGGGGCTCGTCGCGTTCGAGCGCCTCACGCCGAGTCGGGACGCGGCGCAGCGCTCGGCCGGTGCGCCTCTTCGACCGTCTCGACCGTGCCGCGGCGCTGCAGGACCATCATCGCGGTCCAGCAGAACAGCGCCCACGACAGCCCGAGCGTCCAGCCGGCGAGCACGTCGCTCGGGTAGTGCACGCCGAGCGCGACGCGGCTCACGCCGACGATGCACGTGGCGAACGCCGCCACCGCGACGATGTACGCGCGCAGCGTCCGTCGCTCGACGAGCCGCGCGAGCAGCGCCGCCAGCGTGAGGAACACGACCGCCGAGAGCGCCGCGTGCCCGCTCGGGAAGCTGCTCGTGCTGACCACGTCGTCGAGCGAGAAGCGGGGCCGCTCGCGCGCGAAGAGCTCCTTCAGCGCGAACGTCCACACGGTCCCGCCGATCGCGGAGACGAGCACGAGCACCAGCGCGCGATAGAGCCGCGACAGCGCCAGGAATCCCACCACCGCGAGGATCACGAACGTGAGCACGGGGATCGATCCGAGCGCGGTCACGTCGCGCGCGAGCTCCGCGATCGTCTCCGATCCCGCGACGCGCCCGGGCATCGACGGATCACGGAACGTGTGCACCACCGAGTCGTCGAACGCCTGCGTGCCGCCCTCACCGACGCTGTCGGCGATCAGCACGAAGACCCACACCGAGGCGACCATCGTCAGGAGCGTGATCAGCAGGCGGAGATCCGTCTGCTTCAACATCCCCCGGAGCGCGCTCCCCCGCGCGCGCCGCTCATCCACGCGAGAGGCCTCCATGCGCTCTTCCGATCACGTACTTCCGTGGCGCCCTGTCGCAACCTCGGTCCGCGGCCGCGCGCCTCCCTCGAATTCGCGATGGACGACCGCCGAACCCGGCTCCACGCAGCGACGCGGCCGCAGGCCCGATCGGCAGCACCCGTCCGCGCCCAGGGGCACGCCTCGGGCCGAGCCAACGCCGCGCGCGGCCTCTGGGTCGCGTGTGATAGCTTCCGGCCGTGCGCTTTGCTCGGTTGCTTCGCCCGCTGCCGCTCTCGTCGCTCCTGGTCGGTCTGCTCGTCGCCTGCGGAGGTGGCGAGAGCGCCCGGCTCGAGATCGAGCTCGCCCCCACCTTCGCGCCCGGTCACGCGACGGGGGACCGGCAGTGTCGCGCCGATGCTCGGGCATCGCTGCCGAGCACCGTCGACTGCGTGCGCGTCTCGGTGTGCCGGCGCGAGGGCTCGGAGTGCCGGCCGGTGCGCGTGCTGCGCGCGATCGACGACCACGAGGTCGCACGCTCGACCGAGCTGCGCTTCTCGCGCGAGGGCGCCGACAACCAGATCCAGTTCGACGTCGAATTCGCGCCCGGCGCCGAGCACGAGCTCGAGATCCACGCCTACGACCAGGACGGAGAGCCCTACGCGCGAGGGCGCGTCGAGGGGATCCGCGCCGGTCAGTCGCTGATCCGCGTGCGCCTCGAGCCGTACGGCGCGTGGGCCTGCGCGGGCGCGCGCGCCGACGGGAACGCGCCGCTCGCGCGAGCGCTGCACCAGTCGGTCGCCCTGCCGAACGGCGACGTGCTCGTGATCGGCGGCGTGACCGGCGAGAGCGTGCAGGCGCTCTCGGTCGAGGGCGGCGCGCTGCTGCAGCGTGCAATCGAGGTGTACGACGCGTCGGATGCGCGCTTCCACGAGATCGCCGTGACCGACCTCGACGGCAGCTCCGGGCTCGGCGTCGTGTTCCACCGCGCGGCGTACGTCGGCACGACCGACGACGAGCGCTACCGCGTGCGCGTGATCGGCGGCTTCACCACCGCGGACGGACAGCCCGGCGCACGCTTCGACGCGCTGCAGGGGCTCACGCACTTCAGCTCACCGCTGCTGCCGGGGGCGCCCGCGGAGGTCCGGGACTCCGTCGATCTGCTCTACGATCCCGTGACCCGCGCGATCGAGATCGTCCTCGTCGATCCCGGGGCGGTGCAGCGCGCCGGCATGAACGCGGTCAGCGAGCCCGACGCCGAGGGGCTCGTCGTGGTCGCGCTCGGGCTCCGCGGCGGGGGTGGCTCGGCGCTGCGGCCGATGCCGATGGTGTCGGGGCAGTGGTACTCGCTGCCGCGCACCGTGATGCCGGGCGTCGTCGCGTCGGACCTGCTCGCGCCGCGCTTCGGGCACACCGCGTCGCGCCTCAGCGAGGCCTCGGTGCTGGTGTGGGGCGGCAACGTGACGCAGACGACGATCGAGGACGTCGCCGCGCGCGCAGGAGAGCTGCTCGGCGGCGGCTCGGGCGCCGTTCCTGCGAGCCTCTCGGGGCTGCCGCCCGCGACGGCGTTCCACACCGCGACGCCGCTCGAGGGCGGGGTGCTGATCGCCGGCGGGATGGAGGTGGGGCCGATCGCCGCGATGTCCGGCGGCGTGAGCACCACGGCCTCGTCGCAGCCGCTGACCGTCGTCGCGCTCGAC
>JALYRN010000702.1 GCA_030855295.1 Myxococcota bacterium
CGCGCAGGCGGCGGACGGCGTGACCCCGCCGAAGCGGTTCCTCGCGGTGTTCACGCCGAACGGCACGATCGGCGACGAGTGGATCCCCGACGGCACCGAGAGCGCGTTCACGTTCAACCGCATCCTCGAGCCGCTGAATCCGTACAAGTCGAAGCTGCTCGTGCTCGACGGGCTCGACATGACCGCGGTGCGCGGCCCCGGCTCGGCGCACCAGCAGGGCGCGGGCTGTCTGCTGACCGGACGGCCGCTCAACGACGGCAGCTTCGGGGGCGGCGGCGGCACCACCTCGGGCTGGGCGTCGGGCATCTCGATCGATCAGTACATCGCGAACGAGCTCGCGCCGGACACCACGCTGCGCACGCTCGAGCTCGGCGTGGGCGTGGTGGGGTCGAACAACCGACATCGCATCGCGTACGCGGGCGACAACGAGCCGCTGCCGCCGCAGAACGATCCGTGGGCGGTCTTCGATCTGCTGTTCGGCGACTTCGACGCGGGCGCAGCGGAGCTCGAGCGAAGGCGGCGGAGACAGCAGAGCATCCTCGACGCGGTGCGCGGCGACGTGACCGAGCTGCAGGGACGTCTCGGGCGCGAGGACCGCGCGCGGCTCGATGCGCACCTGACCTCGCTCCGCGAGCTCGAGCGACGGCTCTCCACGGGCGGCGGCGATCGCGGCGCGGCGTGCGAGCCGCCGACGCTCGGCACGCGCATCGATCCGCTGCGCGCCGCCAACTTCCCGACCATGGCGCGCCTGCAGATCGATCTCGCGGTCATGGCGTTCGCGTGCGACCAGACCCGCATCGGGACGCTGCTCTTCTCGGGCGCGACGAGCGGCCTGAGCTTCCCGTGGATCGGCATCACGCAGGGGCACCACGATCTCTCGCACGAGGGCGACAGCAACGCCGACGCGAAGGCGAAGCTCGTGCAGATCAACCGCTGGTACGCCGAGCAGCTCGCCTATCTGCTCGAGCGCCTCGAGTCGATCCCCGAGGGCGACGGCACGATGCTCGACAACACGATCGTGTTCTGGGGCAACGAGCTCTCGAAGGGCAACAACCACTCGCGCAACGACATGAAGTTCATCGTCGCCGGCAACGCGGGCGGCGCGCTGCGCACCGGCCGCTTCGTGCGCTACGCGGCGGTGCCGCACAACAACCTGCTGCTGACGTTCGCGAACGTGATGGGTGTGCCGGCGACGACCTTCGGCGCGGCCGCCCACTGCACCGGGCCCCTGACCGACATCACCTGAAGCGACGTGATCGCGCCGAGAGCGCGGCTCGCTCGACGCGCGCGCCCGGGCGATCACGCGCCCATCGTGTACCTTGCCAGCGATGACGAAGCTGGACGAGAAGGTCGAGCCGCTCTTCGCGCACATCGTTCGGCAGAACGCGGGCGAGACGGAGTTCCACCAGGCGGTGCGCGAGGTGCTCGAGTCGCTCGGGCCCGTGCTCCCCAAGCACCCCGAGCTCACGCGGCAGAAGATCATCGAGCGGATCTGCGAGCCCGAGCGACAGATCATCTTCCGCGTGCCGTGGCAGGACGATCGCGGCGAGGTGCAGCTCAACCGCGGCTTCCGCGTGCAGGTGAACAGCGCGCTCGGGCCCTACAAGGGCGGCCTGCGCTTCCATCCCTCGGTGTACCTCGGGACCATCAAGTTCCTGGGCTTCGAGCAGGTCTTCAAGAACGCGCTGACCGGCATGCCGATCGGCGGCGGCAAGGGCGGCTCCGACTTCGATCCGAAGGGCCGATCCGACGACGAGATCATGCGCTTCTGTCAGAGCTTCATGACCGAGCTCTACCGGCACCTCGGCGAGCACACCGACGTGCCGGCGGGCGACATCGGCGTCGGCGAGCGCGAGCTCGGGTTCCTCTTCGGACAGTACAAGCGCCTGACGAACCGCTACGAGTCGGGCGTGCTGACCGGCAAGGGGCTCGCGTGGGGCGGCTCGCTGGTGCGCAAGGAGGCCACCGGGTTCGGCGCCGTGTTCTTCCTCGAGGACATGCTGCAGGTCCACGGGGGCTCGGTCGCCGGCAAGACGTGCGTGGTGTCGGGCTCGGGCAACGTCGCGATCTACGCCATCCAGAAGCTGCAGCAGCTCGGGGCCGAGGTCATCGCGTGCTCGGACTCCAGCGGGATCGTGCACGACCCAGGCGGCATCGATCTGGCGCTGCTCAAGCAGGTGAAGGAGGTCGAGCGCGCGCGCATCGATTCGTACGCGACGCGGCGCGGCGGCGCTGCGCGCTTCGTCGCGGGGGGCAACGTGTGGGAGCTGCCCTGCGACGTCGCCCTGCCCTGCGCCACGCAGAACGAGCTGAACGGTCGCGACGCGGCGGCGCTCGTGAAGAACGGCTGCCGCGCGGTGGTCGAGGGCGCGAACATGCCGACCACGCCCGAGGGCGTGCGCATCTTCCTCGACGCCGGCGTCGCGTTCGGCCCCGGCAAGGCGGCGAACGCGGGCGGCGTCGCCACCTCGGCGCTCGAGATGCAGCAGAACGCGAGCCGCGACTCGTGGTCGTTCGAGCACGCCGAGCAGCGCCTCGCGGAGATCATGACGAGCATCCACCGCACCTGCCACGACACCGCCGAGGAGGTCGGAATGCCTGGCAACTACGTCGTCGGCGCGAACGTCGCGGGCTTCCTGCGCGTCGCGCGCGCGATGGTCGCGCTCGGCGTGATCTGACCCGGATGCCGAGCCGGGCGCCCGGCGCTACTCGTCGCTGGAGCTGCTGGTGCCGAGGCCGTACTTGTTCAGCTTCTCGTGCAGCGTCGCGCGCGAGATCGACAGGCGTCGCGCCGCCTCGCTGCGGTTGCCGCCGCACTCGCGCAGCGCGATCACGACGAGGCCGCGCTCGTACGCCTCGACGCGCTCCTTGAGCCCCGCGCTGGTCGCCATCGATGCGCCGTCGGGCAGGGCGCTCCCCGGCAGCAGCGACACGTCGAGCTCACCGTCGCTCGAGAGCGCGACCAGGCTCTCGACCGCGTTCTCGAGCTCGCGCACGTTGCCCGGCCAGCGATGCGCGAGCAGCCGCTCGACGAGGCCATCGGGCACGCGGAGCGCGCCGGTCGCGAAGCGCTCGCAGTAGCGATCGAGGAAGTACCGGAAGAGCAGCGGGATGTCCTCGGGACGCTCGCGCAGCGACGGCACGCGCAGCTGCACGACGTGGAGCCGGTAGTAGAGGTCCTCGCGGAACGTCCCCTCGGCGACCATCTTCGGAAGATCGCGGTGGGTCGCGGCGACGATGCGTACGTCGATCGGCACCGCGCGATCCTCGCCGACCGGGCGCACCTCGCCCTCCTGCAGCACGCGCAGCAGCTTCGCCTGCGTGCGCGCGTCCATCTCCCCGATCTCGTCGAGCAGCAGCGTGCCGCCGCTCGCCTCGCGGAAGAGCCCGGTGCGCGTGCGGTGCGCGCCGGTGAACGCGCCCTTGCTGTGCCCGAAGAGCTCGGCCTCCGCGAGCTCCGGCGTGATCGCGGCGCAGTTGAAGCGCACGAAGGGCGCGTCCCTGCGCGACGACGCGCGCACGAGCGCCTCGGCGACGCGCTCCTTGCCGGTGCCGCTCTCGCCCGTGATCAGCACCGTCACGTCCCGCGGCGCGACCCGCTGCACGAGCACCGCGAGCCGGCTCATCGCCGCGCTCTCGAAGATCATCGCGCGCGCGAGGTTGAGCTCGCCCGTGAGCCGCTCGTTGTCGGCGCGCAGCGTCGCGCTCTCGAGGGCGCGCCGCACCACCGCGAGCAGCTCGTCGGGCTCGAACGGCTTCTTGAAGTAGTCGAACGCGCCGAGCTTCATCGCCTCGACGGCCTGCCGCTCCGAGCCCTGCGCGGTGATCATCACGACCACGGGCGGGGTCGGCATCGCGACGATGCGCCGCAGCAGCTCCATCCCGTCCATGCGCGGCATGCGCAGATCGGTGATCACCAGCCCGAAGTCGCCCGCGCCGAGCGCCTCGAGCGCAGCGATCCCGTCCTTCGCCTCTTCGACCGCGATCCCCGCGTCCTCGAGGAAGCCGCGGATCGTGTAGCGAACTCCGTCGTCGTCATCGACGACCAGCGCGCGCGGCCCGCTCACGTGCGCGCTCCGGTCTGATCGGCTGCGAGGGTGGGATCGGCGGCGAGGGCGCGCTCCGAGCTCGGCACCGCCGGCAGCCGCAGGATCGCGACGCAGCCGCGCGGCGCACGGTTCTGGAG
>JALYRN010000703.1 GCA_030855295.1 Myxococcota bacterium
TCGCGCGGCCGAAGCTCGCGCGCCGCGCGTCGAGCGCGTCCTGGTCGAGGTGCTCGACGCGCGTGCCCGCGCTGCTCGCTCCGAGGTGACGCGCCAGCGCGTCGGCGACGTCGAGATCGTCGGGCGTGGTGCCGTGCACGATCGCGAGCTCGGGGAACACGCGCACCGGGAGCTCGGGCGGCACCGGCACCAGCGCCGCGACCTGCAGCGTGCCGCCGCATCCGACCAGCGCGCCGCCGCATCCGAGCAGCGCGCCGGCGGTGAGGACGGCACGGAGGGCGATGACGAGGCGAGGCAACCAGGGAATCGTGTGACGCGCGTGCGCGACTCACAAGCGGTCGATCATACGAGCCGTGCCGCGGGGATCGCGACGACGTCGTCGATGCAGGGCTCGCCGAGCAGCAGCATCACCAGGCGGTCGACCCCGAGCGCGTTGCCGCTGCACGGCGGCAGGCCTTCCTCCAGCGCCGCGAGGAAGCGCTCGTCGAGCGGGTAGGCCGGCAGCCCGCGCACTCTGCGCTCGGCGCGATCACGCTCGAGGCGCGCGCGCTGCTCGATCGGATCCGTGAGCTCGCCGAAGCCGTTGCAGAGCTCGGTTGCGTCGGCGAACGCCTCGAAGCGATCCGCGCGGTCGGGCCGGTGCGGGAGCAGCCGCGCGAGGGACGCCATGCTCGAGGGCCACTCGGTCAGGAACACGGGGCGCGCGCGACCGAGCTCGGGCTCGATCGTCTCGGTCAGCAGTCGATAGAAGCGATCTTCGTCGGCGAGGACGTCGTCGATGCGGACGCCCGCGTAGCGATCGAACGCGTCCTCGACCTTCAGCCGATCCCAGGGCGGCGCGAGCTCGATGGTTCCGCGCGCGCCTCGCACCTGCGTGGTGCCGAGCACCGCGCGCGCCACGTGCGCGACCATCTCCTCGGTGTCGCGCATCACGTCGTCGGACGTCGCGAGCGCGCGATACCACTCGAGCATCGTGAACTCGGGCTGGTGGCGGTCGCCGCGCTCGCCGCGGCGGAAGCAGCGACACACCTGGTAGATGCGCTCGAGCCCGCCGCTCAGGACGCGCTTCATCTGGTACTCGGGGCTCGTGATCAGCCAGCGCTCCTCGGGCGCGCCCGCGACGCCGAACGCATCGAGGTGCAGATCGAGCCCAGGGCTCGGCACCGCGCTGGGCGTCTCGATCTCGACGAACGCGCGCTCGTCGAAGAACGCCCGCGTCGCGCGCACGATCGCGGCGCGCCGCTGGAGCGCGCGCATGCGGCGCCGATCGTCCTCGTGCAGCCGCACCCACTCGCCGTGCACGCGCCAGCGCTCGCCGATGGGCTGGGTCAGCAGCTCGATGCGCTGGGCCTCGACGCGCGTGCCGTCCCATGCGCCGTCGAGCGCGATCCACGCGCCGTCGGGCGGCGCCGCGCATCCGCCGAGCGCGATCGTCGTCACGCCGCTGCCGTCCTCGACGCGGGCGCGCGCGCCGTCAGGGGACGTCACATCGACGAACGTGACGCGGCCCGCCAGGTGCACCGCGGACGGTGCCTCGAGGCGGGCCAGGTCTTCGATCATGACCCGCGGCGTGGTCATGACCGCGGCGAGGGAGTGCAGTGCACGTCAGGCGCGAGCCGCGCGCGTGCTCACTTGCGCACGCGCTCGACGTACTCGCCGGTGCGCGTGTCGACCTTCAGGACGTCGCCCTCGTTGATGAAGAGCGGGACCTGGACGCTGACGCCGGTCTCCGTCTTCGCCGCCTTGAGCGTGTTGGTGCTGGTGTCGCCCTTGAAGCCGGGATCGGTCTCGATGACCTTGAGCTCGACGAAGGTCGGCGGCGTGACGCCGATCGGCTTGTCGTTCCACAGCAGCACCTCGACCTGCATGTTGTCCTGCAGGTAGAAGCGGCCGTCGCCGAGCTGCTCGGCGCTCAGGTAGCTCTGCTCGTAGGTCTCCGTGTCCATGAACACGAAGCGGTCGCCCTCGGGGTAGAGGAACGTCTGCTGGCGCACCTCGAGGTCGGCCTTCGCGAGCTTCTCGCCGCTCTTGAACGTCCGCTCGTAGATGCTCCCCGTGATCATGTTGCGGAGCTTCGTGCGCGTGAACGCCTGACCCTTGCCGGGCTTCACGAACTGGAAGTCCACGACGACGCAGGGGTTGCCGTCGAGGATGACCTTGAGGTTCTTCCGGATGTCGGACGTGTCGTACATGGCTGTCTTCGGGGCTGACGGGGCTTCGGGTTACGGCGAGACGTTCTGCGTGAAGATGACGTGCTCGCTGGGCGTGCCCGTCTCCTGCGCGCGCTCGGCGGTGACCAGGACGGTGAAGCGCTGGTGGGGCGTGGTCGCGGTCGCGCGGCCGCTGCGCGAGGAGGGGTCGTAGGCGACGTTCGCCTCCATCTGCGCGGCCGCGGAGCCCTGACGGACCCAGATCACGTAGCGCGAGAGGCCGGAGCCGAGGCGCTCGGGCGGCGTCATGTTGCGGCCCGTGAAGGTGATCAGGTGGTTGCCGCCTTCGATGCGCTCGACCTGCAGCTGCGCGTCGGCGCCCGGATCGCGCTGCGAGCCGCGGACCGTGTAGTTGCGCGGGCCACCGCATCCCGCGGCGAGGGCCGACAGCGCGACGAACGCGAGGGCGATGGGGGCCATGGAACGGGCGAATCGACGCATCGGCGGTCCTCCTTCTCTCGCGGTCGGGCGTGTCTACGCCCACCATCAGAGAGCGTCAAGCATTGTGGGCAGGCGCGTCCAGGTGCGCTTCGGGGTAGGTGTCAGGCTTGCGGCGCCGGGCCGGAGACGCTAACTCGCGCTCTCGATGGCCGACGTCGACGAGGAGATCCGCGAGATCAAGCGCGAGATCATCGAGTCGCGGGGGCTCGTGATCAAGACGAGCAACCTGACGAACTCGCTCGCGGCCGACATCAAGTCGATCGCGAAGCGGCAGGCTGGCTACGAGCGCCGCTTCAACTGGAACAGCTGGATCGCGTACATCCTGTTCGCGGCGCTGTCGTTCTCGGGGCTCTACTTCGCGACATCGGCGCGCATCGGCGAGTTCGAGTCGCGCGCGAATCAGCTCGAGGAGCGCACCGGCGAGCTGCAGCGCGAGCTCGAGGAAGAGCGGCAGGGCTCGGAGCGGCGCGCGCGCGCCGAGGCGCAGGCGGGGCAGTTCTACCGCCTGATCCGAGAGCGGCGCCGCGCCGAGGCGGTCGAGCAGTACCCGGAGCTCCGGCGCGAGCAGCTCTCGCCCGCCGAGGCCGCTTTCTTCCGGGACATGATCGACCGATTCCAAGCCGACCTCTCGGTGCAAGCCTACCAGACCGGGCTCGATCTCGTGCGGACCGGCCGCTACGCGGAGGCGGCCGAGGCGTTCCAGGAGGCGACGCGCCTCGACGAGGACGGCACGCACATCCCGGCGGTGAAGCTCGAGCTCGCGCGCGCGCTGCGCCACCTCGGCCGCGATCGTCTCGCCAAGGAGCTCGCGGCCGACGTCGCGGAGCAGACGGTCGACCGAGAGCTGCAGGACGACGGGCTCCTGTTGTTCGCGCAGTGCGCGGAGTCGCTCGGCGAGATCGACGAGGCGCGCGCCGCGATGCGGACCTACCTGCGGCGCTGGCCGCGCGCGGCGTTCGCGGTCGACGTGCGGCGTCACCTCGCCGACCTGAATCGCCGCGCGATGCGCGGACAAGCCTCGCCTCCGCAGTGAGCACGCGGGCGGGATGCGGTCGATCGCCGCGCTCCTGATCGTGCTCTCGACGGCGGCGTGCGGCGCGCACGTGCCCGCGGCCGCGGAGCCCGCTGCGCCCGCGACCCATCGCGATCCTCCTACCCACGTGCCACCGCCCGATGCCGCGCCGACGACCGGTGGCCTGGTCGGGATCGCGGCGTCGGGCGGCGAGGATCAAGCGCGCGAGCTGCTGGTGATGCTGCTGCTGGCGATCCGCGATCAGGATCTGGACGCGCTCACGTCGCTGCTCGCGCCCGAGGTCTTCCACGGCGGCTCGCTGCTCGCGGGTCGCTCACGCACCGCGATCGCGGGGTCGCGCCTCGCCGAGCAGCTGCTCGCGCACGCCCGGGTGACGCAGCTGCGCCCCGATGCACGCATCGAGGATCTGATCGAGCTCGGATCGATCCGCGTCGCGCCGGTCGCGACCGTGCTCGGCGATCGCGCCGTGGCGCCCCTCTCGCCCGGGGATCTCGTGGTG
>JALYRN010000704.1 GCA_030855295.1 Myxococcota bacterium
TCCCGGCCCGCGATCACGCCGTCCGTCGCCGGTCGCGCGGCTCCGATCGCGCGCGCGGCGCGTCGGAGCCCCCCCGCTGTCACGAGCGGCGGGAGCGCGAGGGAGGGCGCTCTCCCCGGCGCGAATCGCACCCAGCGCCCCGTGGTCGCGGCGATGGCATGAGGGCCTGTCACCGTGAAATTTTCCGCTTTCGCCGGGCCGGAGGCTCGCAATTCGATCGTCGGGACCCATGTTGAGGACGGATGTTCAAGGCCCTCCAGCCCGAGCACGCGGGCGACGAGGGCGCGGGGCGGGCGCACCGAGTGGCTGCGCTCGTGTCGTCGGTCCTGCCGCCCGCTGCCGATTCGAACGCTCCGCCATCCGCCATGAGCCGGGTCCATCCTCACGAGCGCGTCGGACCGTACGAGGTCGTCCGGACGATCGGACGTGGCGGCATGGCCGAGGTGCTGCTCGCCCGCCTGCCGGGCGCCGACGGCTCCGAGCGCGAGGTCGTGATCAAGCGCGTGCTGCCCGAGCTCGCCGGTCGACCGGAGTTCGTCGACATGTTCCGCGACGAGGCGCGCATCACCGCGCAGCTTCGTCACGGGAACATCGTGCAGGTCCTCGAGTTCCGGCACGACGAGGGCCAGTACAGCCTCGTGCTCGAGTACGTCGACGGCGTCACGCTCGCCGCGCTGATGGAGAGTGCGCGCGACCGCGGCGTCCTGCTGCCGCACGCCGTCGTCGCGCACATCCTCTCCGAGGTCGCGCGCGCGCTCGACTACGCGCACCGGAAGCGCGGCGCGGACGGCGCGGCTCTGGGGATCATCCACCGCGACGTCAGCCCGTCGAACGTGCTCGTCTCGCGCGACGGCGACGTGAAGCTCACCGACTTCGGGATCGCGCACGCGGCTTCGCGCGTGAGCAGCACGTCGGGCGGCGAGATCAAGGGCAAGCTCTCGTACATGGCGCCCGACGCGCTGCTGGGAGAGACGACCTCGCGCTCCGATCTCTTCTCGCTCGGTGTGATGGGATGGGAGCTGTTGGTCGGCCGCCTGCCGTTCGACGCGGACTCGATCGAGGCGAGGATGTTCCGCGTCCTGCACGAGGTGGTTCCGTCGGTCGCGAGCCTGGTACCCGGCGTGCCGCCCATCCTCGCCGCGTCGATCGAGCAGCTGCTCGTGAAGGAACCGGCGGCGCGGACGGCGCGCGCCTCCGACGTGGCCGATGCGCTCGCGCCGCTGCTCGCCGCGACCTCCGGCGCGATCCCCGATCAGCTCGCGGCGCTGGTGCGCGAGACCGCGCCGATCTCGCTGAACACGCCGCTCGCGGTCACCAAGGTGTCCGAGAAGAGGCGCCGGGTCGCGCTGCTCGTCGACGGCTCGGTCATGGCGCGCGCGATCTTCCGCGCCGCGCTCGGACCCTCGCTGCTCGCGGTCGAGGTCAGCGACGCGAGCGCCGCGCTCGACGCCGCGCGCGACTTCGATATCGCGATCGTCGTGGCGCAGCACTCGCTCGCTGGCGACACGACGGGGATCGATCTCTGCCGTCTGCTGCGCGCCGACCGCGCGCACGCACGCGTCACGTTCGTGCTCGTGGTCGATTCGACGGTCGAGCTCGAGCAGAGCGCGCGCGACGCCGGCGTCACGTTCATCGTCAGCAAGTCCGCGCCCGGCGCGATGGTCGCCGCGCTCCAGCGCGCCGTTCCCGACGTCGCTTGACGTTCGATCCCGAGCGCCACGTCGAGAGCCGAGCCGGTCCCATGGAACGTCGCGCGCGAGCGTGTTCGACGTGCTGCCCGATGGTCCCGGCGATCCCGAGACGTCTGGCGCGCGGAGCTGGCGAGCGTCGATCGAGCAGGTGCTCGCGAGGAGCTGATCGTCGAGTCCGCGAACACAGCGATCCTCGAGATGTGGGGCAAGTCGAGCGACGTCATCGGCATGCCGCTGATGGCCGCGCTTCCCGAGCTCGAGGGGCAAGGCATCGACGTGATCTCGTGATCAGCGACATCGGCATGCCCGAGGAGGACGGCCACTCGTTCATCCGTCGGGTGCGAGCCCTTCCCTTCGAGCGCGGCGGTGCCCTTCGGGCGATCGCGCTCACGGCGTACGCCCGCTCCGAGGACGAGCGCGCGGCGCTCGCCGCAGGGTTCCACCATCACCTCGCCAAGCCCGTCGCGCCCACGACCTTGATCGAGACGGTCAGGTCGCTCGTGCGCACGATCCCGGCCTGACCCGGCCCACCGTCGCCGTCGCTCGCGACGACGCGCTACTCGCGCTCGAGCATGCGGAGCATCGCCGCCGCGGCGGGCGCGAGATCGACGCTCACGCGCAGCTCCATGAGCGTCTGTGCGCCGACGACCGCGGCGAGCAGGATCGCGGCGGCGTCCTCGGCGCGCACGTCGTCGCGCAGCGCGCGATCCTGCTGACCGCGCGCGACGATCGACGCGAGGCGCCCGATCGACTCCTCGATCAGCGCGACGTAGCGGGCGCGCACCGGCTCGCTCCGCACGCAGGCGTCGATCAGCTGGTGCGGCCGCACGCCGTCCCGCGACGTCAGCGGATACTCGCCGCTCGCGACCGACATCAGGAATCGCTGCACCACGCCCATCAGATCGGGCGAGGCCTCGCCCGCCGTCCCGAGCACCACGTCGAGGAAGGGCAGGCCGACGCGCTCCATCACGGCCGCGAGGAACGCGTCGCGATCGGGAAAGTGGACGTAGAACGCGCCGCGCGTCTTGCCGGCGCGCGCGCAGATCGCGTCGAGGCTGGGTGCATCGAGGCCCTGCGCCCCGAACAGCTCGATGCCGGCGCGGATCAGCGCCTCGCGCGTCTCGGCGCTCGTCTCGGCGCGCGATCGAGGCGCGGGATCCGGTCGAGCGGCCTCGTTCTCGGGCTTCTTCCGCCTGGTCATCGGTCTCCTGAGCTTGACATACGGGTACGTATGTGAAAACAGTCTCACATACTGATCCGTATGTGAGACTCCCGTCACCCCCGCTGCTCCGGAGGCCCGAACGACATGCCGACCATCGCCGCCCATCCGCACGACGTCCACTCCTCGGTCATCTCGGGCGCTCTCCCGCGGCCTCGCCGCCTCGACGAGCTGGTGCAGCTCGAGCACGAGGCGCTCGCGCCTCTCTACGAGCGCGCCACGCTCCCTCGTCTCGACGCGATCGCCGGCGACCTGCGCGGCCGCATGCTCGCGATCCCCGCGCTCCCCCGCCTCGTCTCGGCGCTGCCGCGCGCGTGGGCGCGCACCTCGGCGTTCCCGTGGCGCGGCAAGAGCTTCGCCCCGAAGAGCGCGGATCGCGGCGAGGGCATCAACCGTGTGGTCTTCGATCGCCTGAAGCTGTTCCGCTTCGAGACCTTCGTCGGCCCCTCGCGCCACGACGGGCATCCGGCGATCCAGCTCGACTACGACCACGCCGGCAACCCCGCTCCGATCCGCCGCGTCGAGGACGAGATCCGCGAGATCGCGCCGGGCCTCTACCTCGGGCAGGCGTGGCTCCGCCTGCGCGACACCAAGAAGCTCGTGCTCTGGTTCGCGCTCGAGGCGCGATGAGCGCCATCCGCGCGCTGGTCACCGGCGCCGCGGGCTTCGTCGGCGGCTCGGTGGTGCGTCAGCTCTGCGAGCAGGGCGCCGAGGTGCGCGCGCTGGTGCTGCCGACCGACGATCTGCGAAACCTGCGCGGGCTCGACGTCGACATCCGCCTCGGCGACGTCAGCGATCGCGCGTCGGTCGCGCGCGCGATGCGGGGTGTCGATCGCGCGTTCCACGTCGCCGCGATCTACGCGCTGTGGACGCCCGATCGCGGCGCGCGCATGCGCACCGTCAACGTCGACGGCACGCGCATCGTGCTCGAGGAGGCGCGCCGCGCCGGCGTCGCGCGCGTGGTGCACACCAGCTCGATCGCGCGCTTCGGCGGCCAGGGAAGGGGGCGCCGCGCGACCGAGAGCTCGCCCTTCGCGCTCGGTCCCACCCGGAGCGTCTACGCCGAGAGCAAGCGCGCCGCGCACGAGGTCGCGCTCGAGGCTGCGCGCGCCGGACAGGACGTCGTGATCGTCGCGCCGTGCGGACCGCTCGGCCCCGGCGACGTGCGCCCGACGCCGACCGGACGCCTCTTGATCGAGTGCCTGCGGCTGCCGGTGATCGCCGTGACCAGGACCGTCACCAACTTCATCGACGTGCGCGAC
>JALYRN010000705.1 GCA_030855295.1 Myxococcota bacterium
CCCACCTCTCTCGCTCTGCTGTCGGCCGGCCTATCGCTTGATTAGGGTCTAGAAATCGGCTCGCCCGCTCCGGGCGCTTCCGTCCGCGCGTAATTGATCGGCACTCCTGTGGACTCACTCCGAGAGCGCGGCGTCGACCCAGTCGTCGCGATCGGTCGCGGTTCCGTCGCCGAGCTGGCCCTCGTCGCCGCGGCCGCGGCAGCGCACGCGATCGTCGCTGCTGCGAGCGCAGACGTGCTCCCAGCCCGCCGCGACCTCGACGACGTCGGGCTCGAGCTCGCCCGCGATCGTGCCCCAGCAGCGTCCACCGCTCGCGGTGAGCGCGCAGCCGACCACGCCTCCGAACGCGAGCGCGCGCGCGCCCTCGACACCGACGACCCGCCGCGGCGCGGTCGCGCAGGGGTGCGGGACGATGTTGGTGCACGACTCGACGTCCTCCGCCGCGATGCCGAGCTGCCCCTCGGAGTGGCGGCCCCAGCACCACGCGGTTCCGTCGGCGCGCAGCGCGCAGGTCGAGTTGCCGCGAGCGTCGATCGCGATCGCATCGTCGAGCCCGAGCGCCGCCACCGGCTCGGACGTGGCCGCGCCGACGGCGCCGCGGCCGAGCTGTCCGTAGCTGTCGTGGCCCCAGCACGCGATCGTTCCGTCGGCGAGCGCCGCGCACGAGTGATGCACGCCCGCCGCGACGCCGATCGCCGGGCCGAGCCCCGCGACCGGCATCGGCACCGGCTCGGGAACCGATGCGCCGAGGCCATGCGGGCGGATCGCGCGGCCGACCGCGCCGAGGCTGTTGTCGCCCCAGCACCATACGGTTCCGTCGCTCCGCAGCGCGCACGCGTGCGCTCCGTCGAGCGCGAGCTCGACGACGTCGTCGAGGCCCGGCACCGGCTCGAGCGCCGCGCGGCTCGGAGCCGCATCGGGCGAGACGCCGAGCTGACCCGCGTGGTTGCTGCCGGCGCACTCGACGCGCCCATCGGCCCGGAGCGCGCACAGGAACGAGAGCCCGATCTTCACGTCGAGCGCGCCGTCGAGGTCGGGCGCGGGCTGCGGCGTGTCGCCGAACGACACGCCCGTCGGGCTCGCGCCCCAGCACTGCGTCGCGTCGTCGAGCAGACAGCTCGCGCGGAACGTCGCGATCAGCCGGGTGGGCGCGGCGGGGATCGCGGCATCGGCGGGGACGGTCGCGTCGGGCGTGCTCGCCGCGTCTTCGACTGCTGCGTCGTCGAGCGAGGCATCGAGAGCGCCGGTGTCCGCGACGGCCGCGTCGCGCGGGACGTGCACCTGCGCCCCGCACGCGCACCCCGAGGCGAGCACGAGCACGACCGAGGCGAGGCTGGAACGAAGCGAGCTCATGCCGCGAGGATGGCGCGGAGCCCCGAATACCTCGAATTAATCTGGGTTAAGTCGCACGCACGACGCGATGTGGCGCCGCGCCTCGGCGGACATCGCGACACTCCACCACGGCACGTGGACTGCACGAGACGGCAGCATGCAATGCCGTCCGTCGGTCTCCTCGCGAGCACCCGCGCTCGCGCTGGCGCTCGTGTCGTGCGCGCTCGGTGTCGCGTGCTCGAACGGCTTCGACAGCGAGCCCGCGCTCGCGTGCAGCGACGAGCTCGGATGCCCGCCGGGGTTCGGCTGCGTGCAGGGGCTGTACTGCGAGCGGATCGGTGACGCGGAGGACGCCGGCCTGGTGGTCTTCGTGCCTCCTCCGGTCGTCGTGATCGGCGGCGGCGGAGCGCCGGCGTTCCCGCAGCGCGACGGGGGCTTCGATCAGGACGCCGGTTTCGGTAGCGACGGCGGGCTCGGCGACGGCGGTGGAGGCTTCGGCCCCGACGACGGCTTCGGCAGCACGTGCTCCGAGGATCAGACGTTCTGCAACGGCATGTGCGCCGACACCCGCTCCGACCCGCTCAACTGCGGCGGCTGCGCGGTCGCGTGCCCCCGCACCCAGACGTGCCAGCTCGGCGTGTGCTGCGAGGCGGACCGCACGGTCTGCGGGGCCGGCTGCGTCGACCTCGACAGCGATCCCAGGAACTGCGGCGTCTGCGGGCTCGCATGCCCGTTCGGTCTCGAGTGCGTGCTCGGTGGGTGCCGCGAAGCGCTGCCGGGGCCGCCGATCGATCCCGACGGTCCGAGCTTCTAGCTCCCTTGTCGCGTGAGGGTCGACTGCGTAGCGTCGCGCGCATGAGCGAGACGCCCCAGTCGAACGTGGTCAACGTCGCCGACGTGAAGGAAGAGTCGCACTTCGACGGCGAGCACTGGGGCCACGCGTGGAAGGTGCTCACGCCCTCGATGGGTCGGATGGGCCGGCTCGGTGTGAGCCAGACGCGCGTGCCGCCGGGGCGCGTCGCGGTGCCGTTCCACGCGCACCAGAAGGAGGACGAGGTCTTCTTCGTGCTCTCGGGGCGCGGCGTGCTCCGCTACGGCGACGAGCTCCGCGAGCTGCGCGCGGGCGACTGCGTCTCGTGCCCTGCGAGGAGCGGTCTCGCGCACCAGATCGCGAACCCCTTCGACGAAGACCTCGTCTACCTCGCGATGGGCCTCAACGATCCCGACGAGGTCTGTCTCTATCCCGACAGCGGCAAGGTCATGGTGCGCAGCCTCGCGAAGATCGGCCACCTCGAGAGCGGCCCGTACATGGCGGGCGAGCCCGAGCGCCCGAAGATGCTCGCGCTGATCGAAGAGCGCGCGACGGCCCTCGGGACGCCGTCGCGCTGATCGAGCTCAGTGGCTGTCTAGAAATCGGCTCGCCCGCTCCGGGCGCTTCCGTCCACGCGCGAAGCGCGCGCTCCCGTGCGCGCCCTCCGGGGCGAGCACTCCTGTGGACTCAGGTCCGAGGCAGCTCGAAGACGTCGCCGAGCATCCGCCGCGCCTTGCGATCGAAGCGCGCTTCGCTCGGCCCGTCGACGAGCACGAGCACCTCACCCGCATCGTCATCCCCGGCGATCACGGTCAGGCCTTCGGGGTGGTCGTCGCCTCGGCCGAACGGAAGGTCGAGCAGCTTCTCCGGTCGATGCAGGCGCACGCGGCCGTCGTGGGAGCCGGCGTCGTGCAGCCATCCTCTCCACCGGTAGACGCCGACCGGCCCATCGAGGTCGGTCGTGGGACCGGCGAGGATCAGGAGGTCGTCCCCGTGGCGCTCGAGATCGCGCACCCCGAGGCCGTCCAGATCGACGAGCCGCTTCACCGGCGGGCGCTCGACCTTCAGACGCCCGCGAGGAGTCGCGTGCACGCTGATCTCGAGCAGCACCGTGTGGCTCCGGATCACCGGACCGCGGCACCCGAGCACGATGCGATCGCCGCCGACCGCGATGCCCTCGAGATCGAGCCCGCCTTCCTTCGCGGCGATGAACGTGAACGGACGCAGGAGCGGATCGTCGCGCAGCCAATCGAGCAGCTTGCTGCCGCGCTTGGTCTGCTTGACCTTGCCCGCCCGGCGGATGCCGTCCTTCGCGACCGGCACGAGCTCGCCGTCGTCGTCTCGGACGAGCGGGATGCGCGCGAGCAGACATCGCGCGCGGGTGTCCTTCAGTTGCGCGAGCGCCTCGACGTCGATCACGTCGTCGTCGTCGCCGTCGTCCACCTTCGGACGCGTGCGCGCGTGCGAGCCGAGCACCCAGAGCCAGCCGCCGTCGTGCGCGAGGCCTTCGACGTCCACCTCGCCGGCGTGCTCGAGCTCCAGGAGCTCGGCGAGATCGAAGCGCGTGTGGTGCGCCCAGCCACCGCGGCCGTCGTACGACAGACGCTCGAGCATCGCGCCCTCGTCCGAGCCGACGAACAGGTTGCGATCGACGATCGCAGCTGCCGATACGTCCTGCACCGGCTGGTCGTCCTCGTCGCGCGGGGGCGCGTCGAGCTGGAGGGTCACCTGGCGGGTCGGCCGCGCGGGCTCGGGCCATCCGGCGGACTCGACGATCTTGGCGTTGCGAGCGGGCACGGCACCTCCGAGCGCGTACGACGGCGCGACGCGCGTGGTGTCGTCCTAGCACGCTCGCGCGGGCCGCTCGCCGTCGCCGCCGGACGTTCCCTCGATGCTCAGCGACGACGGCCGCGGCGGAGCGAAACGAGCGCGAGCGCGACACCGAGCACGAGCGACGCGCCCGGGCCCGAGCGGCCCGTGCCGGCCGCCCGACAGCTGCAGCCTCCGTCGTCTCCGCCCGAGGCG
>JALYRN010000087.1 GCA_030855295.1 Myxococcota bacterium
CTCGCGCAGGACGCGGGCGGCGTCGGCCGGCTCGATCGCGATCTGGATCAGGCGCATGCGCCCGCCACAGCTCGGGCAGACGCTCAGCTTCGCGCTCTGACTCGCCCGCCTCGGCGCCGGCGTCGGCGACGAGCCGCGACGCACGATCAGCGTCCGGAGTGGACGCGTCCGCACACGCGACGGCAAGAAGCGCCCTCGCGCTCGCAGGTCGGCTCGCACTCGGCGTCGGTCCCGCGGCGGCACGCGCGACGGCACCGGGTCTCGCGGTCGCGGCAGAGGTCGTGGCAGACGACGCCCTCCGGAGGCCTCTGCCCGTGTCCCGCGACGATCGGGAGCAGCACCGTCAATGCCGCCGCGAGCCCGAGCGCGATCCTGCGGGACCTCATCTCGCGAGCATACGACGTCGGCCGGCTCGGTCGCGATCTGGACCCGGCGCATGCGCCCGCCACAGCTCGGGCAGACGAGGTGGCCGGGCTCGCCGGGACCGAAGAGCGGCAGCTGTCCTTTCGGTGCTTCCTCGTTCGGCACGACCTCGGCGCGCGCCGCGCTGTGGGACGCGAGCACGCCGTGATGGCGGAGCACGTGAAACCTCGGCGGCGGCACGAACGCAGCGAGGCGAGCCAAGAGTCGAGCGGCTCGAGCGCGACGGCGTGAGAGCCGTCCTTCCATGCGCGCTTGAAGGAATAGCGCACGCGGTGCTCGTCGAGTCGCTCGAGTCGCTCGAGCGCGAGCGGAGGGCGCGCGAGGTAGCGGCAGAGGCGCTCGATCTGCGCGCGGTCGCGGCGCCGCCCACCCCGTCGACGCACGACGCCGGCGGGGGCCCTCGACGAAACTGCGCATCCCATGTTGACCAGTCCTCCGCGCGAAGAACACCGCTGACCTGTAGCCCGGGCGGCTCCACGGAGGCCGAGAGGAACGGCGGCTCGTCCTCGACGTCTCCGAACCACCACGGGATGTCGAGAGCTCGGAGAGCTCCAGGAAGCGACGCATAGAGTCGTGAGAGCTCCGTCCAGTGCACCTCCTCGAAACGGTCCCAGTCCAAACAGTAGATTCGTTCGACCACGACGAATCCGGGCCCGCCCTCGAGAGGGGTTGGGTCGCGAACGTCGTAGTAGGCAGTGATCGGCATCGCATTCAGTTCAGTGTATCCGCCGAAGCCGAGACTGCAGCGCTTCGGTTCAGGCGCCGGCTCGTCGGTCCAGCGCACCCGTTGCGCAGGTCGGTGCACGTCGCCCTCGAGCTTCGTGCCCGGCACGTCGTAGTGCTCGAACGTGACGCCGTTCTCCTTCAGCGCTCGGATGATCCTTCGGACGACACCCTCGACCCGTTGACGCTCGGCGTCGGCTGTTCCGGGCGCTCGGACTCGCTCCGCACCCGCTGGCGCCGCGGACGCAGGTGATGTATGTGATGTATATGATGGTCCGCAAGCAGCTCTACCTGGAAGCGAGGCAGGATCGCGCGCTCAAGCGGCGGGCCAAGCAGCTCGGCGTGTCCGAGGCCGACGTGGTCCGCGCGGCACTCGATGCGGCGCTGCGCGAGCCGAGCGCCCCGGCCCCGGTGCTCCGGACGGCACGGGCCGAGGCGCTGCGATCCTTGCTCGAAGGCGCCCGCGAGATCGCGGCCGCGCATCGCACCGGCGGTGCGCGCTACGACCGCGAAGAGCTGTACGAAGAGCGCGAGCGCCGCTGGACGGGTCGGGAGCCGTGAGCACGCCGTACCTCCTCGACACCAACGTGCTCGTCTACGCGCATGACGGCGCCGATCGGATGAAACACCTGCGCGCCCTGGACGTGCTCGCGCACCTGGGCGGCGCCGGTCGCGCGAGCATCCCCGCGCAGGCGCTCGCCGAGCTCTCGAGCGTGGCCCTGCGCAAGCTGAGGCCGCCGCTCGAGCCGGCGCGCGTCTACCGGATCGTCGAGGACATCGAGGCCGCCTTCTCGATCCTCCCGCTCACCCAGGCGGTCGTCCTCGAGGCGCTCCGAGGTGTGCGCGATCACGCGATGTCGTACTACGACGCGCAGATCTGGGCCGCCGCGAAGCTCGCGCAGATCCCCGTCGTGCTCTCGGAGGACTTCGCGGCGGGCTCGGTCGTCGAGGGAGTGAGGTTCGTCGACCCGTTGGCGCCCGACCTCGACGTGCTCGGGCTCTAGACGCCCGCTTCCCAGGGTCTCAGACACGCTCGCCTGCATCTCCGCGACCGAACGGACCACGTTGTCTGGTCGCTGTCCCGGCCACTCGCCACCCGTGACGCCGCTTACGCAGATCGACTCGCTGCAGGGCCACGCCGTGACATGAGCGCCGAGGGTCTCGATCTGCAGTCGTGAGCGCGATGTCGCGTCGGCCGGAATCCAGCTGAGCTCGGAGTATCGGCTCCTCCAGAAGCGAGGCGGATCCACGTGCTCGTCGAGATCGTGAGACACGACGAGTAGCACGCCGCCTGCGAACCGCGTGGCAGTGGCGTCGAAGGGGGCTCCATCGACGAAGGAATCCGTAGCGCTCAGAACGAGCGCGCGTGTGCCTCTGCCATCGGGGACGCACACACGAATGGAGCGCGCCTCGTGGTCCAGTGATGCCTCGACATTGGCGCCACTGCACTCTCCGACTGCGATGATCGGCCAGACCGGACGACGCTGCGCCGATGCAGGACTCGGGTGAAGCATGTACGCCGCGGCAGCGATGACGACGAACCGAAGGCCGCGGTGGCGCAACACGTGCGGAAGATGTTAGGGATTTCGATCACCTCGCCGGCAAAGCGCGCGGCGAGCAGTAGCCGACTCGTTCGACGACCACGATCGCACGTCTCGAAACGGTGGCGATTGCCGTTCGCGACAGAACCGTCGTACTGTCGCCGACCACGTTCGTTCATTGCTGGAAGCGACCCCGCGACGGCGCTTGTCGGGGGGAGATGAAAGAGCAGGAACAACGGAGACGTCTGCTCGAGGTCATGCCCGATGCGGTGTTCATCAACACCGACGATCGGATCACCTTCTGCAACTCGGCGTTCGTTCGTCTGCTCGGTGGCGAGAGCCCCGCGGACTACCTCGGCGTCTCGCCGCTGTCGGTCTTCCACCCGAGGTACCACGACGTCATTCGTCAGCGCATCGAGCTGCTGCGGACGCTCTGCACCGCCGTGCCCATGGTCGAAGAGGAGGTCGTCCATCTCGTCGATGGCACGATCCCCGTCGAGGTCGTCACCACCAACATCTTCCACGACGATCAGCTCTCGATCCTGGTGATCCTCCGCGATCTCAGGCGCACCCGAGACCTCGAGCGGCGCTTCCGAGCTCTGGTCGAAGCGGTCACGGACTACGCCATCTTCACGATGGACGCCGCGGGCACCATCGTGACGTGGAACGAGGGCGCGGCGCGCCTCTACGGCTACACCGCCGCGGAGGCGCTCGGGCAGCCCCACGACATCTTCTTCCGCGCCGAGGACGTCGCAGCCGGCGCGCCCGCGCGAGATCTCGCCGCTGCGCTCGCCGCGGAGGCGGTGCTCGAGGAATGGCGCGTGCGCAAAGACGGCTCGCGCTTCTGGGGCAGGATCGTGGTCACCGCGCTCCGGGACAGCGACGGTCGCCCCCAGGGCTTCGTCAAGGTCGCGCGAGACCTCACGGAATCGCGGGCGTCCGCCGCTGCGCTGAGCACGAGCGAGCGCCGCAACGTCGACCTGTTCGACTGCGTGCCCGATCCGCTCGTCGTCTACGACCGAGAGACCCTCTCGTACCTCGCGGTGAACGACGCCGCGGTGGCCGAGTACGGCTACAGCCGCGACGAGCTGCTCGGCATGACCATCCGCGACCTCCGCCCCGTCGACGACGTCCCGGCGCTGCTCGAGATGCTCGCGCACTCCGGCGCTGGTCAGGAGTCGCGCGGTGTGTGGCGGCACCAGCGCAAGGACGGCTCCGTCCTGCAGGTCGAGATCTCGGCGCGCGGCATCGACTTCGGCGGTCGACCCGCGTGCCTGGTCCACGCGCGCGATGTGACGGCGCACCGCCTCGGCCTGGAGCAGATCGCCGAGCAAGCGGCGCTGCTCGACGAGGCGCGCGACGCCATCGTGGTGCGCGATCTCGATCTGCACCTCACGTACGCGAACGCGAGCGCCGCGCGACTCTACGGTCTGAACGAGAGCGACGGCGGAAGTCGCGGGGCGGTGGAGCACCTGTATCGCGATCCGAGCGCGGTCGAGCTCGCGCGCCGGACGACCCTCGAGCACGGCGGCTGGGACGGCGAGCTGGAGCTCGCGCGCGTCGCCGGCCGGACGACCCTCGTCGCGAGCCACTGGTCGCTCGTGCGCGACAAGGCCGGATCTCCGCGCGCCGTGCTGATCATCAGTACCGACATCACCGAGAAGAAGAGAATGGAGGCGCAGTTCATCCGCGCCCAGCGAACGGAGAGCCTCGGCACGCTCGCCGGCGGCATCGCGCACGATCTGAACAACATCTTGACGCCGATCCTGGCCTCCATCGATCTGCTGATCGACGACGTGGAGGGCAACAACGAGGCCCTCGAGACGCTCGACACGCTGCGCATCTGCGCGAGGCGAGGCGCGGACCTCGTGAAGCAAGTGCTCTCCTTCGCCCGAGGAATCGAAGCAGAGCGCGTGCCGGTCGACCTCGCCGTCCTCGCGCGCGAGCTCTTCAAGGTGCTGGCGGACACACTCCCGAAGGCGCTCGTGCTCCGTCTCGACTCGGCGGAGGATCTGTGGACGGTGTCGGGAGATCCGACTCAGTTGCACCAGGTGCTCCTCAACCTGTGCGTGAACGCCCGCGATGCGATGCCGGAGGGCGGCGCCCTGGAGGTGAGCCTGGCGAACGTCGTGATCGACGACACCTACGCCGCGATGAACCTCGACGCCCGCGCCGGGCCGTACGTGATGGTGCAGGTCACGGACACCGGCTCCGGGATCCCGCGTGCGGTCCTCGAGAGGATCTTCGATCCGTTCTTCACCACGAAGGACGTCGGCAGCGGCACCGGGCTCGGGCTCTCCACCACGTCGACCGTCGTCAAGAGCCACGGCGGCTTCATCAACGTCTACAGCGAGGTCGGCAAGGGCACGAAGTTCGAGGTGTACCTCCCGGCCGACACTTCGAACACAGGTGAGCTGGAGCTCGAGATCGAGCAAGCCAGCGTGCCGCGCGGTCAGGGCGAGCTCGTGCTCGTCGTCGACGACGAAGAGGCGATCCGACGCGTGGTTCGCCGTACGCTCGAGCGCTTCGGATATCGGGTCCTGCTCGCGAGCAACGGCGCCGAGGCGGTCGCGCTCTACGCTCAGCATCGAGCGGAGATCGCCGTCGTCCTGACCGACATGGCGATGCCCGTGATGGACGGCCCCGCCACCATCATCGCGATCCAGACGATCGATCCTCACGCGAAGATCGTGGGCTCGAGCGGGCTGGTCTCGAACAGCAACGTCGCGAGGGCCGTCGGAGCCGGCGTCGTGCACTTCGTTCCCAAGCCGTACACCTCAGAGGCTCTGCTGAAGACGCTGCGGGCCGCCATCGCCAGCCCGCCGAGCGGCTGACGGTCGCGCTCGCGCGCTCGGCGAGAGCACCGGCGCTGGTGCGTCGGAGCTGCGCGCGGCTCGACGCCGATCCTACCCGCCTCCGAACGATGTCGAGCGCGCGGTGCCGCAGCTCGTGCGACACGACGACGGAACGCAGTTCCTCGTCCAGCCAGCGATCGGGCTCGAGCTCCTCGCACCCGAGGGACCCCACGAGCTCCGCCCGCGCTCCGCGCGGAGGCGAACGACGAGGTCGCCGAACCCCCTATGCTTGGGCTACGCCCCGCGAGCCGCGCAGCGTCCGCGGCGCGATGGTGTAGCTTCGTGCCGATGCCCACTTCGCGCAGGCCGCCCTGGAGCCCGAGGCTCCTCGCGCTCGCGCTCGTGTTCCTCTCAGCCTGCGCCCCGGGCCTCACGCGCGAGGAGGCGCGACGCGTCGTGCAGGGCGCGTTGGGGGAGAGCCCGCGAATGGACTGTTCCTTCGGAGGTGGGGATGCGCGGCACCGCGGCCACGAGCGCATCGACGATCGACACGGCCGCTACGTGCACGGACAGGTTCGCAGCGAAGGGGAGCCAGACCGCTGCTTCGAGGGGCTCGAGGCAATCGGCGTGCTCCGCGATCACGAGGGGCTCGTGTTCGAGCTCGGTCCCGATGCTGACTTCGTGTCGCGGGAGGACGGCTCGGTCAGCGTTCGCTATCCATGCGCGACCGGCCGGCTCGGCGATGTCGGAGAGCCGACGACCGACGGCGATCGCACGACGGTCGTCGTCGAGGTCGTTCGCGCGAGCGAGGACGAGGCCCTCGCTCGTCTTCATGGCGAGCACCGCTGCCCCGGCACCGCGACCGCGATGATGAGCGTCACCTGCGTCGCGACGCTCGAGCGCACGGGGTCGATTTGGACGTTTCGCGGCTTCGACGATCCCGATTCGTGCCCTCGTCGCGGTCGCTGAGGCGTCGTCGAGCGAGCGCCCCTTCGCGCCGGCAGGGAGCGTCCCGGTCGCGTGATGTTCGGCGCCGGGGAGAACGGCGCGCGCTCTGCGGGGGATAGGACATCCAAGCCGGCGAAAGGGTCGCTTGGAGAGGTTCGCGGGTCAACGGGGAGCCACTGGTCGACCGCATCCGTCGTCGCTGGCTCCGTACGTGGGCGGGCGCGACCCCCGAGCGAGCGGAGCTGGCGCCGGACGCTCGCGCGGGACGGAGTGAAGCTCACCCCGTTCAGCGGACAGTCTGACTATGCAGCAGCCGCTGCGACTTGACTCTTCAATTCGAATTCGATGGGACTGAGATAGCCGAGATGCGAGTGCCGCCGACGCGTGTTGTAGAACTCGTCGACGTACTCACCGATGGTCGTCGTCGCCTCGTCGTGCGAGTCGTAGATGCGGTCGCGGACGAGCTCGGTCTTCAGGGTGCTGAAGAAGCTCTCGGCGACGGCGTTGTCCCAGCAGTCGCCCTTCCTGCTCATGCTCGCGACGATGCCGAATCGATCGAGCTCGGCTCGGTAGTCAGCGCTGGCGTACGGGCTGCCGCGGTCGGAGTGGTGGATGAGGCCGGCGAGCGGGCGACGCTTCGTGAGAGCGTCACGCAGCGCGTCGAGCGCCAGGAATCTATCGTTCGTCGAGCTCGTCGCCCAGCCGACGACGCGACGCGAGTAGAGGTCGAGCATCACGGCGAGAAAGAGCCAGCCAGCGCGCGTCCAGATGCAGGTGACGTCCGTGACCCAGGTGTTGTTCTTCTGGTCGATGACGAAGTTGCGCTCCACGACGTTGGGCGCGATGGGGTCGTCGTGCTTCGAGTCGGTGGTCGCGCGGAAGCGCTTCTTTCGCCGAGCCACGAGGCCCTCTTCGCGCATGAGCTCAGCGACCTTGCGCTGGCTCACCCTCTTGCCGTCGCTGCAGAGCTCGACGCGAACGCGAGGGCTGCCGTAGGTCTGCCGGCTCGCGTCGAACACCGTACGCAACCTCGAGCGCAGGCTCGCGTCACGCTGCTCGCGCTTGGACACGGGCTCTGCCTTCCAGCCGTAGAAGCCACTCGTCGATACGTCGAGGACGCGGCACATCAGGGTCACGGGGAAGGCCACCTGCGACGCGAGGATGAACGCGTACTTCACGCGTTCTCCTTCGCGAAGAAGGTGGCCGCCGCTTTTAAAATCTCTCGCTCCATCCGCAGCGTCTTGTTCTCGCGCCGAAGACGCGCGAGCTCCTGCCGCTCCTCCGTCGTCAGCACGTCCGGGCTCCCGACGCCCGCGTCCGCGTCCGCGCGCTTCACCCACTCACGGAGCGCCGTCTCGGTGAGGTCGAGGTCCTTCGCGACCTGCGACGGCGTCTTGCCGCCCTTGACCAAGCGCACCGCGTCCGCCTTGAACTCCGGCGCGAACGACCGTCGCGCTCGGCGACCAACCTTCTGCTTCTTCATCGAACACTCCTCGAGCATGCTCATGCTATCCGGGGTGTCCGCCAGACGGGGGGAAGCTCAGAGCTCGGCGATGGCTCGCAAGGTGGCTCGAGGTGGCCGGGCTCACCTGGGCCGAAGAGCGGCAGCTGTCCCTTCGGGCGCTGACTTCTCGCGCACGACCTCGGCGCGCGCCGCGCTGTTGGACGCGAGCACACCGTGATATCGGAGCATGTGGAACCTCGGCGGCGGCACGAGCGCAGCCAGGCGAGCCAAGAGGTCGAGCGGGTCGAGCACGACGGCGTGCGTGCCGTCCTTCCACGCGCGCTCGAACAGGTAGCGCACGCGGTGCTCGTCGTGACGCTCGAGTCGGAGCAGGTCGATACTACCACTCCGATTGCCTCCGAAATGAAGGCTTACGTCGACGACGTGATCCTCGAGGGTAGGATTCACGACGCCTTCGACGAAGATCCGATGTTCCGTGAGATGATCGAGGCCGCACGCGAGCGCATTGGAGCGATCGAGGATGAGCAGTAGCAATATTGAAGAAGGCCATCCGTGGCACGATTGTGCGGATAGCCAGTGACGTGTTTGGCAAAGACGGCGATGGCGGCGGCCGCCGCGATTGTGATTGCGATCGGTGTTGCCGTCGCCCTGTTGGTCAGGGCACGAGTCGAGGCCGACCGAGAACGACGCTGGCGGGCCGATCTTGCCGAGAGGGATGAGCGAGTGCTGACAGACGGGGCGGTGCTGTACGTGGCGCTGAACCGCGACTGCCCATCCATTGCAGAAATTCTGCGTCTGGACTCGGCGCTCGCGCGCCGTGAGCAGCAGCGCTTCGATCGATGCAAGGTCGTGTGCTTGGATGCGCGTGATGGGGTCGTGCTCAGCAGCCCTGATGGTTGTCCGCGAATTGAAGTCTCGTGCATGGACGCTAGATGAGCATGATCGTGATCACCAGGATCGCGTCATCGTGATCACGTAGATCGCGCCATCGTGATCACCGGGATCGCCATCGTGATCACCGGGATCGCCATCGCGAGATGGCAGAGCCCGTGCTCAGGCAGCCCGCACCGCACGTACTCCTCGAAGTCGCGCACCACGAACGCGGGCATTCCGCCATGCTCCTCCGCGCGCTCGCGGAACGCCGGCCAGTGCTCGCGCACGACTTGGTGGAGAAGCGTCTCCTCGGGCCGGTGCCGCTCGCGAGCCGGCTCGGTGCGGACGCAGCGGAGCGCGGACGCCGGCATGGCCGTGGCTCGACGGCTGTGAGAGCGGCCGACTGACGGCCGGGCGACGAGACCCGCACCGACGGCGCGGTGTAGAGGGGCCGGTCACGACCACGCGAAGCCGGCGCCCGCATCGGGCTCGCCATCGGACGAGAGGGGCGTCGGGCGCGCCGAGCGTCCGCGCTCTACATCGAGCTGCGTAGCGGCCGCGCGATCAGGATCGCGCGACTCCGATGACGTCCTCGAGCGCGCGACCGTCATCGCGGAGCGTGCGGGATGCTGACGCCAACCGTCGAGCCTGCGGGTCTACCGTCGGATGTCTTCTGGAAGTGAACTCGCGGGGGTTTCTTCGCGCGTAGCGTTCCGAGCCATTCGGCCCATCGACGCGGACTCGCCGGCGCCCGACGGAGGACCGGGAGAGGCGGCCGCCGACGTGCTTTCCCAGGGGGGCACGTCCCTCATGGCGCGAGCGTGTTGCCGCGGCCGTCTTCGTTGCACTCTGCGGGCCGGCGGCACACGTCGGGGACTTCACTGTGGCAGTCGGGAACCTCCGCACGCCGCGAGCGCGTGCGCAGGCGAATATCCGGAGTGGTGATCGCGAACCGAAGACTCTCCGAGCAGACGGATCTCGCTGCACGCGCTCACTGGACGGAAGGAGCGGACTCATCCTGAGTCGCCGGGCATGAGGCGGAGACACGTTCCATGAGCTCGCGACAGCGGGGTTCCGGAATTCGCCCGTCGCAGTCGCACTGCTCAGGAAGACAGCAGCGGACCGTCTCCGCGGTCTGGTACCGCGTCCCGTCCCAGGTGTAGCGGTTCCAAACGAAATCCCAGCCCGCGCACCCGGTCGAGGAGAGGCCTTCGAGGTCGCGATGATCTCGGGTGGACGTGGTCGCGGCTCCGATCTCGGCAGCCAGGATGTCGCCGGCGAACGAGCAATCTCGCGAGAGGTAGAGCAGGTGGGGCCAGACCTTGTTCCATCGGCCGGTGCTCGGCGTGAGATCGAGCTCGCAGATTCCGTCGCCATCGAGGTCCGCCGTCGAGCTCGCGCGGAAGGTCGCGCCGGGCTCCACGCTCGGCAGGTCGTTCTCGTCGGCAGGTTCGCGCGCCAAGGCCACCGCGTGGGCTCGAGCGCGTTCCAGACAGCGATGGGCTTCAGCGCCGGTCGCGGCTGCGCTCTCATCTTCAGCCATGGCGGATGGTCGGGCCTCGGGTTCTGTTTCGGGTCGGGGTTCTGGTTCGGGTTCGGGTTCGGATGCGACCTCTGCTTCGGGGACGCTGTTGCCGGGGGTCTCGGACGCCATCGGCCGTTCGCCGCAGGCGAGAAGTGTGACGGACAGGAGAACCAGCGTTTGCTTCATGGGGGCCTCGGAACGCGGGCAACCACACTCGTTCTTCCCGAATGGGCCTCGAGGGCGGATAGGACGGGCGGCGTCGGCAGGACCTCGGCGCGGGCCGCGCTGTGGGACGCGAGCACGACGGGTTCCCCGAGGGCCCGCCGCTGCTCAAGGACTTCGGTGTCGACGAGAGCAAGGTGCTGAAGGAGAGCCACGTCGAGCACAAGATCGCGCTGCGCCGCCAGCGAGGTCGCGACGACACTGGCGACGTTGGTCGGGCTCGACGAGACGTAGGCGATCGGGTTGTGCCGCGCGCTCCCCGACCCGCGCGCGAGCGCCTGGTAGAGCTCGGCGGCGCGCGGCACCGCCTCGCGCTCGCCGTCGTGCGTCAGCAGCACGTGGTAGGTCCGCCGGAGGCGCGACGTCGCCCACATCCGACGCAGGCCGGTGGGACGTCGCGGGCCCGGATCGCCGACGACAGCACCCGACCCTCGACGTCACGTGGGTGTCCTTCCGGCGCTTCTTCGTGCCCGAGGAGCTCTCGCTGCTCGTGCGCCTCGAACCGCACGGCGCGCGCGCGAGCGCGCGTTGGTGCGCGCCGACCCACTCCGTGGTGACGCTCGAGACCGGCAGGAGCGCGTGACGCGCGGCGCGCGACCGTCGCGCAGATGACCGAGGAGCACGTTCGTCGGGCGCGGGCGAACCGAGAGGGGCGCGAGGGAGCGCTCGTGCGGGCCTTTCACCCTGCACGGCCGACGAGCTACCGTTTCGACCGTGAGGCGCGCCGTCACGGTACCACCGGCTGCTCGCGCGGCGTTCGCGGCGACCCTCGCGGGCGAGTCCCGTCACGCCGCCGCGCTCCCGGATCCCCTGCCCTCGGGACGCGTGCTCCGCCTCTTCGATCGAACGACGTGCAAGCCCGCGGCGCGCGAGCCCGAGGACGAGAAGATGCTCGTCCGCGCCGGCGAGGACGAGAAGGGCTGGTACCTCGACTACCACCGTGTCGACAACGACGACGCGGTGGCGTGGCACGGACGGATCCGGGACGACGGCACCTTCGAGGACGTCGAGAACTACCGAGGTCAGCACGGCTTTCCGTACTTCCCCGACGACGCCGCGAAGACCGAGGCCGCGGAGCGCGAGATCCTCCGGCACAACGAGCGCGTCGAAGCGATCCTGCGCGCGAAGGGCTTCTCGTGACCCGCCTCGAGATGCGCACGAGCGAGGAGGCGCACGCGTACATGGACCAGCATCCGTGCGCGTGCGGCGACATCGAGTTCGCGCGCGAGAGCGCCGTGGTCACCGAGGGCGATGTGCTGTGCAGCCGCTACTCGGGGAAGTGCCGCTCGTGCGGCGCGATGCGGGAGCTCGTCTTCGAGCTACCGCTCGTGCAGCGACCGCTCGGTCCGCGGCTCGAATTCGGCGGCGCCGATCCGTCGCGCTTGCTCGACCCCGGCGAGTGGATGGCGATGGCGGACTACTACGCGAAGCTCGAGCCCGGCACACCGGACGACGTCGACATCGCGCGCGCTGCCATCGAAGAGGTGCTCAAGTTCGTGCCGCCCGGCGCCGAGCGCGTGCCCGACGACGCGTTCTGGTCCGAGCGCGGGCGCGCGGTTCGTGATCGAGAGCCCGGACGCTTCCGCCGCGCGCGGCTCGAGGCCGTCCGCGACGCGTACGTCGCAGCGTACCTCGAGCACGATCTCACACTCACGCACGTGGAGTGGAAGCACACCGGTGACGGCGCGCTCCCGTACACGGCGGACGTGGACGGGCGGCGGCTCACGATCCGCGTCAACGACTTCCCCGCCGAGCCGCTGTACACGCTGATCGTCGACGGCGTCGAGCAGAGGGATCTCGACGACTGGCCGAGCGCGTGGGTCAAGCCGGGTGCACCGCAGCACCTGCTCGATCTCGTGAGACCGAAGCGCTGACTCCGAGCTCGCGCCCGCGCTCGGCGCACAGGGCCGGGGCGCTCTCACCACCGACCGAGCAGCAGTCGCATGTCGGCGTCGCTGGACAGCGCGACGGCGAGCGCCAGCAGCGCCCCGATTTCGAGCGCGACCGCGCGCTGGAGCGCGCGCCGGGCCGGGCCTGCTCGGCGCGCGCGATCGAGCGAGATCATCACGAGCTCGAGCGCCGGGAGCGACGCGAGGAGCGCGATCGCCGCGAGCATCGCGGCGGTTGGGGCGGCACGGATCGCGTCGAGCACGCGGGCCATGCCCACCGGCATCGCGCCGAAGTAGGGCCCGACCGTCGCCATCGCGAGGATGGCATACGCGAGCGACGTCACGAGCGCGCCGACGGCTCCGTCGAGCCGACGGCGTCCCTCGTCGTCCTTCACGATCCCAGGCGCAGTCGGCAGGTGCCGCGTCGCCTCGTGGAGCGCCCCGAGGTCGTGCGAGCCGATGTGCGACTTGCGGCGAAGCAACCACGTCGGCGCTCCCGCGTGCCTCCCGGTCCACACCGTGATCGTTCCTCTCTCGAGCCCACGGATCTGGAGGACGCGGCCCGCGGGAACGGTCGCGAAGCGGCGCCGCGCGAACTTGACGCGGCGGTAGAGCGTCTCGAACGAGCAGGTGGCGTCCGTCCACGCGATCCTCGCGCGCACGCCTTCGGCGTCGTGCTCCGTGATCCCGTGGTCGTCCCACTCGACCCACGCGGCTCCCGGCTGCCGCATCGCGACGACGTGACGCGCGATCACGACGCCGATCGCCGTGAGCGCCATCGCGGGCAGCGCCCGTGGGAGCGCGTGCGTGACATCGAGCACGAAGCCGCTCCCGAGCCACGCCGCGACGATCAAGATGGAGCCGAACGAGATCACCTTCCAAGTCACGCGCTCGATCGCGTCGCTCCCCAGCTCGAGCGGCGCACGATGGCCGGTGACCGTCGGTGCGAGCGTCGACGGCGACGGACCTGGCGCCTGCGTGAACGGAGCCAGCGGGATGATCGCAGCTGCGGCGTCCGGTGCGGGCGCCGAGATCGGAGCAGCCGGCTTCGGCGCGGGCACGGAAGGCACACCCGCGGCGCGGAGCCGCGCGTTCGCGTCGGCGATCGCGGCCGAGAGCTCGGCGCGTGAGGCCGCCGCCGCGCGCTGGATC
>JALYRN010000706.1 GCA_030855295.1 Myxococcota bacterium
CGCCGGCGCGCACCACATCCGGTTCGAGCGCGCGATCGTCGCGACCAACGCGTGGGCGCGTGAGCTGGTGCCGGAGCTCGACGCGATCCTCACGCCGCATCGCGCGCAGGTGCTCGTGACCGCGCCGCTGCCGATCGTGCTCGATCGCCCCTGCTACGCGAACCACGGCTACGACTACTTCCGGCAGCGAAACGACGGCTCGCTCATCCTCGGCGGCCGGCGGCACCTGCACCTCGGCGCGGAGGCGACCGACGACGCCCGGGCGACGCCCGACATCCAGCACGCGCTCGAGGACTTCCTGCGCGCGCACGTGCCGTTCACCGCGCGCGCGACGATCGCGCGGCGCTGGGCGGGGATCATGGGGCTGACCCCCGACTCGGTGCCGATCGTCGGCGCCCTGCCCCGCGCGCCCCAGTCGATCTCGCTGCTCGCCGGGTTCAGCGGCCATGGCCTCGGTCTCGCGCTCGGCTGCGCGGAGGCGCTCGCGGCGCAGCTCGACGGCGATGGGCGCGCTCTTCCGTCCGTGCTGGACCCGGCACGCTTCCCGACTATCCTGCGCGGCCGATGAAGCCCAAGCGTCCCGCGGCTCGTCCGGCGACGCGCGCTCGCAGCGCCGGCGCCGCGTCCTCCAAGGGCCGACCAGCGAAGCGCGCGGGCTCGGTCCGGCTCGAGGACGGCGCGCTTCGGATCGGCGATCGCAGCGTTCCGCTGCTGTGCGGGGCGGTGCACTACTGGCGGCTCGAGCGCGAGTCGTGGCGCGCCGCGCTGACCGAAGTGCGCGCGCTCGGGCTGCCGATCGTCGAGACCTACGTGCCGTGGCAGACCCACGAGCTCGCGCCCGGCGACTACGACTTCGGGCAGCGCGATCCGCGCAAGGACATCGGCGCGTTCCTCGATCTGGCGGCCGAGCTCGGGCTCTACGCGTTCGTTCGACCGGGCCCGCACATCAACTCGGAGATGACGTGGTTCGGGCTGCCGGAGCGCATCGTCTACGACAAGTCGATCCAGGCGCGCTCGCCCCGACAGAACCCGGTCGTGCTCGGGTTCCCGCCGCGCATGTTCCCGGTGCCCTCGTACGCGAGCACGCAGTACCACACCGAGGTCGGCCGCTGGTTCGACGCCGTCGGCGCCGAGCTCGGCTCGCGCATGTGGCCGAACGGGCCGATCGTGCTGCTGCAGGTCGACAACGAGGCGACCTACTGGTTCCGCGACGCGGCGTACGACGCCGACTACCACCCCGACGCGCTCGCGTGGTGGCGCAAGTGGATCGAGAAGCGGCACGGCACGCTCGCCGAGGTCGCCGCCGCGCACCACCGCGAGTACCGCGGATGGGACGACGTGCGCGCGCCCCAGCGCTTCGATGCCGAGAGCCCGGAAGAGCTCCCGCTGCACCTCGACTGGAACGAGTTCCGCGAGGACCTCACCGCGACCGCGCTGACGCGCTTCAAGGCGCGCATGAAGAAGGCCGGCCTCGGCGGCGTGCCCACCGTGCACAACCTGCCGCTCGGCGAGCAGGCGGCTCCGATCAGCACGCCGCGGCTCGAGGAGATCGTCGACGTCGTCGGGCTCGACTACTACCACGCGCGACGCGAGCACCGGACGGTCAAGCGCCGCACGCTCTTCCTCGCGGGGACCTCGCGGCTGCCGTTCTCGCCCGAGATGGGCGTCGGCGCGCCGCCGTGGTTCACGCCGCTGACGCACGAGGACTCGCTCTTCTGCGCGATGTGCTCGGCGGCCTACGGCGTGCGCGGGATGAGCCTCTACATGGCGGTCGATCGCGACCGCTGGTACGGCGCGCCGATCGACGCGCAGGGCAACCCGCGGCTCGAGGCGGGCGCGTGGAAGAGCTTCCTGCACGCGCTGACGAGCGTCGGCTTCCATCGGCTGGAGCGGCGCGTCGAGGTCGCGCTGGTGCTGCCGCGCGAGTACTCGCGGCTCTCGCGCGCGACGCACCTGCTCGGGCTGCTCTCGCCGATCACGCTGGAGGCGGTCGGCGGCACGCCGGTCGAGGCGTGCAGCGAGGAGGACCTCGGGTTCGCGGGGCCGATCCAGGTGCTCTGGTGGCGCATGATCGCGCGCTTCGCGGAGGCGCTGACCGCCGCGCGGGTGCCCTACGTCTACGTCGACGGCGACGTGCCGGACGAGCGGCTCGAGGGGATCCGCGTGCTGATCGCGCCGACCTACGAGTACGCGTCGGTGGAGCGCTGGGGACGCCTCTGCGGGTTCGCGGCGCGGGGTGGCCACGTCGTGTACGGGCCGGCGATGCCGGCGCTCGACGAGTCGATGCGCGCGCGCCCGTTCGAGGTGCCGAAGCACGGGCGCAAGGTGTCGATCGACACCGCGCAGGACGCGGTCGACGTCGTCGAGCAGCTGGTGCGCGAGCTCGCGCTCGAGCGACCCTTCCCCGCGGAGCCCTCGCCGGTCGAGACCACCGTGCACCAGGACGAGCACGGGCCCCGCGTGCTCTTCGTGATCAACCCGAGCGCCGAGCGCGTCGAGGCCGAGGTCGCGCTGCCGTATCCGATGGCGCTCGAGGACGCGTCCAGCGGCGAGCGACTGGTCGGCGATCGCACGCTCGCGCTCGCGCTGACGCCCTACGCGTGCCGGATGTTGATCGTGCGCGAGGGCGCCGACGACGCCGGCGCGCGCGCCACCGCGGGGAGGATCGCGTGATCGCGGCGGATCTCCGGGTCGAGGGGTTCGACGCGCGATCGTGGACGAACCTGATCTCGCTCTTCGCGCCGAGCGTGGTGTCGCGCATACAGCGCGAGCCGGCGCCGAGCGATGCGCCCGAGACCGCCGGCGAGGACGCGGCCCCGCGCCGCACCGGCACGGTCGTGGTGATCGTCTCGGAGACCGGTCGCGTGCGGAAGGCCTTCCACTCGGAGCGCGGGCGGATCCGCGATCTCGTGTGGGAGGGGCCGAGCTCGCTGCCCGTCATCACCGAGCAGTACCGGGCGCGCCGCACGATCGTGCTGCGCGAGGGCGCGATCGAGGAGATCTCCGAGCGCGTCGCGCAGCGCCTCGAGCGAGGCGACGACTACATCGCGCAGTGGCTCGTGGTCGCGCGCACCGTGCGCGAGGTGATCGACGGCGGGCTGGTGCAGATCTGGCCGCGGCCCTTCTCGAGCTTGCCGATCCCGACCGCAGGGATGGTGCGGCGCGCGCTCGACACGGTGCTGCCCGACGATCACGCGATGGTCATGGTGCTATGGAGCGGCAACACGCCATGGACGGGCGTGGTGCTGCGCCGCCGCCGCGGCGAGATCGATCTGGTCGCGGGGCCCGATCTGATCCGGCGCTGGAGCGGACCGCTGGGCGGCGACTGGAGGCGCGATCACCGCTTCGTCAACGAGGGCGTCGCGCGCGCGGTCGCGCCGGTGCACCTGGGCATCTACGGCGAGATCGCGAGCGTGCGCAGGCTGCTCCGGAGCGCGGATCCGGGGGCGTGGGCGCGCGCGGTCGCGGTGCGCGAGGTGATCGTCAGCCCGACGCCGGCGTACGTCGCGGTCGCGATCGGCGCCGACGCCGCGCGCGCGGTCGCGCAGCGCACGACGACTTGGCTCGGAGGCATCGACGCCCTCGCATCGCTGGCGCCCCTCGCGACCTACGTGCGGGGGCGCATCTCGGAGATCGCGAGCGTGACGCAGACGCTCGGGTTCGACCCGCTGAAGGTGCTCGCGACGCTCCTCGCGCGCAGCGACGAAGCGAGCGCGGAGTCGCGCCACGGCGAGTCGACGGCGCCCGAGCCCGGCGACGTGGACGACGTGGACGACGACGATCGCGGGCTCTGATCGCGCTCGCGCGGCGGTCGATCAGAAGTCGAGCTCGCGGACGATCGAGGGGCTGCCGCGCGGGCGCGGGCGAGCGGGCCGGCGACGCGCGCCGTCGGCCTCCGCCTCCGCTTCCGCCTCCGCTTCCGCCTCTGCGCCCGATTCGGAGCCGCCCGCGCTCGGCTCGGCAGTGCTCGGATCGGCAGGGCTCGGATCGGCAGGGCTCGGATCGGCAGGGCCCGGCTGGGCCGCCGGCACCGTCGCGCCCGGGACGATCGCGGGCGGCGGCACCATCGCGGCGGGATCGACCTCACCCCCCTCCGCCGCCAGCGCCCACGCGATCGCGCCGCCGGCGACCAGCACGGCGGCGATCGCGATCGCGATCGCGG
>JALYRN010000707.1 GCA_030855295.1 Myxococcota bacterium
GCCCAGGAGGGCGAGCGCGCCGCGGCGGCCGAGCGTGCGCTCGGTGACGATCTCGCCGGCGCCCAGGGTCTTCTTCTTCTTGTTGCTGCTCATGTCGGTCCCGTGTCCTCGGTGCCCCCGCGGCGCGGGGTCGGACGATCGATCCACGAATTCCATTCGATCGCCAGATTTTCAGCGAACCGTTGACGGCGCGGGGGCTGCGCGAAGATCCTGCCTCACCCCTCCGTCAGGGAAGGGCGAGGGAGACGCCAGATGGCAGCCAGCACCTACGCGTTCAGCAAGCTGATCGCGCCGATCGAGCCCGAGACGTTCTTCCGCGAGCACTGGGAGCGCAAGCCGCTGATCGTGCGGCGCGAGCAGCGCGAGTACTACGCGGATCTCCTGAGCCTGCGCGGCTTCGATCAGGTGATCACGACGCAGGCGCTGATGCACCCGCAGTGCTTCATCGCGAACGCGGCGCGGCAGGTGCCGATGGAGGAGTACACGTTCGCCAACGGCGTCGTCGACTCGGCGCGGCTCTATCAGCAGTTCGCCGACGGCGGCTCGATCGTGTTCAACCAGCTCGAGGGGTTCATCCCGCCGCTGGCGGACCTCTGCCGCTCGCTCGAGCGCGACATCAGCACGCGCTTCCAGTGCAACATCTACTGCACGCCGGGCAACGCGCAGGGCTTCCCGACGCACTACGACTCGCACGACGTCTTCATCCTGCAGCTGCACGGGACCAAGCACTGGATCCTCTACAACACGCCGGTCGAGCTGCCCTTCAAGGGTCAGCCCTTCCGTCGTGACGAGACGCCCAAGGGCGAGGTGACGGCGGAGTTCGATCTGCACCCCGGCGACCTGCTCTATCTGCCGCGCGGCGTGATGCACGACGCGCAGACGCGCGAGGGTGAGACGCTGCACATCACGCTGGGCGCGCTGGTGACGAGCTGGACCGAGCTCCTGCTCGAGGCGGTCGCGAAGGTCGCGCTCGGCGACTCGGACTTCCGCCGCTCGCTGCCGGCGGGGTACGCGCAGACCGAGTTCGATCGCGCCAAGGCGCGCGAGTACTTCTCGGGGCTGATGAAGAAGGTGATGGCGAGCGTCGACTTCGAGGCGTCGCTCGATCACTTCGCGGACGATCTCGTCTCGACGCGGCACGCGATGCTCGAGGGGCAGATGGAGCAGATCCTCCGGCTGCCCTCGATCACCGTGAAGGATCGCGCGGGCGCGCGGCCGAACCTGGTGTACCGGTGGAGGATCCGCGACGAGCAGTTCATCGTGTCCTGCTACGGCGCCGAGATGCGGCTGCCCGAGCACGCCGCGGAGCCCGCGCGCTTCGCGCTCGAGACGCCCGACTTCGCGATCGAGGATCTGCCGGGCGACCTCGACGACGCCGGCAAGCTCGTGCTCGTCCGACGCCTGGTGCGCGAGGGCATGGTGAGGGTCCGGCTCTAGCCGGCCCTACGGGGCGAGCAGGTCTATCGATCGGCTCGCCCGCTCCGGTCCCTCCCGTCCGCGCGCCGATCGCGCTCCCGTACGGACCTCCGGGGCGAGCACTCCTGCCGACTACGGCATGCACTCGCCGGTCGTCGCGTTGCAGCGCGGCAGATCGGGGAAGAACATGCTGCAGAACGTGTTGCCGCCGTAGAAGTTGCAGCGCGGCGCGCACACGCTGAAGGTCGACTCCCAGCAGACCTGCTCGAGGTCTCCGACGCCGACGCAGGTGGAGTCGTCGTAGCAGCGGCAGGTGAAGATGTCGGCGTTGCCATCGCCGTCGTCGTCGATGCCGTTGCAGCACTCGCCCATCGGACCGAAGGGCGAGCAGTCGGAGTCGCGGCAGTCGATGCGGCCGTCGCCATCGTCGTCGAGGCCGTTGGTGCAGGCGGCGACTCCGAGCTCGCCGCTCGGCGGCGGGCCCGAGTCGCGCGGCGGGCCCGAGTCGCGTGGCGGGCCCGAGTCGCGCGGCGGGCCGGCGTCGATCGGCCGGCCGGCGTCGAAGCAGATCGGATCGAAGCGGCAGTCGGGATCGGCGCAGTCGGCGAGCCCGTCGCCGTCGTTGTCGACGTCGTCGGTGCAGTTGGTCTCGCCCACGGGCGCGCAGATCGGATCGCAGTCGCGATCCGCGCAGTCGAGGGCGCCGTCGCAGTCGTCGTCGCGGCCATCGAAGCAGTCGATCTCGATCATCGCGACCGGCGTGCAGCTCGGGCAGGCCGGCGTGCCGCGGCAGTCGTCGTCATCGCAGTCGATCAGGCCGTCGCAGTCGTCGTCGACGCGGTTGCCGCAGATGTCGCGGCTCGAGCGGGGCTCCGAGACGCAGCCGAAGGGCTCGAGGCAGCTGTCGACCGTGCACGCCTGGCCGTCGTCGCAGCTCGGGCGCGGGCCCGCGGCGCAGGTGCCGAACGCGTCGCACATCTCGACGCCGTTGCAGAACACTCCGTCGTCGCACGGCGCGCCGGGCGTGCAGCCGCGCGTGACGCAGCCGACGCCCGGGTCGCACAGCTGCCCCGCCGGGCAGAGGGTCGAGTCCGGCGTCGAGGCGCACCCGCCGAAGGCCTCGGAGCACACGTCGACGGTGCACGCGATGCCGTCGTCGCACGAGAGCGCGACGCCGGGCAGGCACCGACCGCCGCTGCACGGCTCGCGGCCGTTGCACAGGCGTCCGTCGTCGCAGTCGTCATCGCCGCCGCACATGACGTCGGAGCAGCCGATCATCGCATCACAGCGCGTGCCGCCGCAGCGGGCGTCGTCGGGTACGTTCGTGCAGAAGCCGGGCTCGTCGCAGCTGTCGACCGTGCAGTCGACCGCGTCCTCGCAGCGCAGCGGCTCGCCGCCGCGGCAGAGCCCGTCCGGTCCGCAGCGCTCGATGCCGTTGCAGCCGAAACCGTCGTCGCATTCGCCGTCGCGATCGCATGCGCGCGCGGTGCAGCCGAACGAGGGATCGCACGCGCTCCCGCCGGGACAGAGCGAGTCGTCGGGGCTGCTGATGCAGCCGGCGCCGCCCTCGACGCACACGTCGACCGTGCAGTCGATGCCGTCGGCGCACGCGCGGGGCGGGCCGGCGACGCAGGTCCCGCCAGCGCAGCGCTCGAGACCGTTGCACGTGCGGCCGTCGTCGCACTCGCGGTCGGACGTGCACGCGCCGCCGTCCATTCGCAGGCCCGCGTCGCCCGCGTCGGACGATGGTCGAACGGCGCCGTCGTCGTGCAGGTCGAGCGGTGTGCGCGTGCCGCAGGCCGCGATCGAGACGAGCGCGATCGCGGTGACGGTGAGACGGCGAGCGAGCGATTCCATGGGCCCCCAGGTCGAAGAACGTGGTGGATCGTAGCGCACGCGGGCCGACGACCGCGAAAACCCGGACTTTGCATGATCATCCGGCGGGACTAAGCCTCGCGCGATGGAGCAGCGCGCGCTCGGGGCAGGGGACCTGCGGGTGTCGGTGGTGACGCTCGGCGCGGCGGCGTTCGGGGCGCCCGGCGATGACGAGGACGCGCGTCGCGCCGCGGTGATCCGCGCTGCGCTCGAGGGCGGTGTCACCGCGATCGACACCGCGCCGCTGTACGGCTTCGGCCGCTCGGAGCGCGTGGTCGCGCGCGCGATCGCGGATCGGCGCCCGAGGCCGCTGGTGCTGACGAAGGTGGGGCTGCGCTGGGACGATCGGAGCGGGCACGGAGAGCCGATGTTCAAGACGCGCGGCGAGCGCGGCGAAGAGATCGTGGTGCGGCGCGACTCGCGGCCCGAGTCGATCCTGCTCGAGATCGAGCGGAGCCTCGAGCGGCTCGGGGTCGAGCGTCTCGATCTCGTGCAGGTCCACCAGCGCGACCGCAGCGTGCCGATCGGCGAGACGATGGGCGCGCTGCGCGACGCGGTGCTCGCGGGGACGGTGCGCCACGTCGGCGTGTCGAACTACACGGGGCGGGAGGTCGCCGAGGCGAGCGCGGCGCTCGGTGACGTGCCGCTCGCGTCGCTGCAGTCGGAGCTCAGCTTGCTGTCGCGCGACGCGGAGCGTGATGGCTTGGTCGCGACCCGGCGCCTCGGCGCGGGCTTCCTCGCGTACTCGCCGCTCGCGCAGGGGCTGCTCGGCGGAGGGTACGGGCCGGAGCGCGCGCTGCGCGACGGCGACTGGCGCGCGGAGCTGCCGCTCTTCTCGGCCCGCAGTCGCACTGCGATCGCTGCGGCAC
>JALYRN010000708.1 GCA_030855295.1 Myxococcota bacterium
GCCCGCGCCCGCGACCTACACGCCGATCGTCGTGCTGCAGGGCACGCTCGAGCCGGTGCGCGCCGCCGATCTCGGGTTCGAGGTCGCCGGCCGCGTCGCGCGCGTCGACGTCGCGCTCGGCGAGCGAGTGCACGCGGGACAGACGCTCGTCGCGCTCGATCGCGCGTCGCTCGGCGCCGCGAGCGCGCAGAGCGAGGCCGCGATCGCGGTCGCACAGGCCAACGTCGACATGCTGCGCGATCGCGTGGAGCTGCTCGGCACGCTGACGCGCAGCGGCGCCTCGCCCCAGCGCGAGCTGACGACCGCGACGCAGCAGCTCGCGGTCGCCCAGGCCCAGCTCGCGCAGGCGCAGGCCGGCCGCCGGCAGATCGCGACCTCGTCCGCGGATCATCTCCTGCGCGCGCCCTTCGACGGAGTCGCGACGCGCGTGCCGCACGGCGTCGGCGCGGTGTCGGGGCCCGGCGCGACGCTGGTCCGCATCGAGGACCTGTCGTCGCTGCGGCTGCGCACCACCGTCAGCCAGCGCGAGCTCGAGGCGCTCACGGTCGGCGCGACCGCGACGCTCGACGATCACGAGGGCGTCACCGGGACGATCCAGAGCGCGGTGCGCTCGCTCGATCCGCAGACGCGCCGCGCGCCGGTCGAGGTGCTCGTGCCGAACGAGGACGGACGGCTGGTCGCGAACGCGCTGGTGCGCGCGCGCGTTGTGGTCGGCGCGCCGCAGCCCGCGCTGCGCATCCCCGCGACCACCCGCCGGCCGAACGGCACCGTGCTGATCGTCGGCGCGGACGGACGCGTCGAGGCGCGCAGCGTCGAGGCGATCGCGGACCTCGACGGATCGTGGCTGGTCAGCGAGGGCCTGAGCTCGGAGGATCGCGTCGTGGTCCGTCCGGCGACCGCGCGCGAAGGACAGGTGGTGGTGCCGCGCGAAGGCGCGGGCGACGCCACCACGACGCAGGCCGCGCTCGAGCGCTGACGCGCGCGACGCCCACGAGATCGGTGCTCCGATGACGTTGTCCGACGTTGCGATCAAGCGTCCCGTCTTCACCGCGATGATCTCGGTCGGGATCGTCGTGCTGGGGATCCTCGGGTACTCGCGCCTCGGGGTGAACCTCTTCCCCGACGTCGAGTTCCCGGTCGTGACCGTGACGACGATCTACCCGGGCGCGAGCCCGGCGGAGATGGAGTCGCAAGTCACCGAGAAGATCGAGGACGCGATCGTCTCGCTGCCCGGCATCGATCGCGTGCAGAGCTGGTCGCGCGACTCGGTCTCGAACGTCGTCATCTTCTTCGAGCTCGACGTCGACATCATCGAGGCCTCGACGCAGGTGCGCGAGCGCGTCGCGCAGGTGCGCGCGCAGCTCCCGCGCGAGGCGGAGGATCCGACGGTGGCGCGGCTCGACGTCGGCGCGGCGCCGATCGCGAATTACACGCTCCAGGGCGGCAGCGACCTGCAGGCGCTGCGCGACATCGCCGAGGACGACATCCGCCCCTACCTCGAGCAGGTCGAGGGCGTCGCCGGCGTGAACGTGCTCGGCGGGCGCGAGCGGCAGATCAACGTCGAGCTCGATCTCGATCGCCTGCAGGCGCTCGGCCTGACGCCGCTCGCGATCGTCGCGCTGATCCAGCGCGAGAACCTGAGCGTGCCCGCCGGCGGCTTCGACGAGGGCGATCGCCGCATCGCGGTGCGCACGCTCGGCGAGGTCGCGTCGATCCAGGAGCTGCGCGATCTGCCGGTCGGCACCGGCGCCGACGGATCGATCGTGCGCCTCGGCGACGTGGGCACGGTGCAGGACGGGTTCGCCGACGAGACGACGATGGTGCGCGCGAACGGCGAGCAGGCCGTCGTGTTCGAGATCCTCAAGGCCTCGGGCGCGAACACCGTGGAGGTCTCGGCCGCGGTGCAGGCGCGCCTCGCGGAGCTCGAGCTGCCGGAGGGCGTCTCGTACGCGGTCGTGCTCGATCAGGCGGAGTTCGTCCTCGAGAACGCGCACGAGGTGCAGGTCGCGCTCTTCTTCGGCGGCGGGATGGCGATCCTGATCATCCTCGTCTTCCTGATGGATCTGCGGGGCACGTTCATCAGCGCGCTCGCGCTGCCGACCAGCGTGCTCGGCGCGTTCTTCCTGATGTACCTGCTCGGCTTCACGCTGAACATGATGACCCTCCTGGGTCTCTCGCTCGCGATCGGCCTCTTGATCGACGACTCGATCGTCGTCCGCGAGAACATCATGAAGCACCTCGAGCGCGGCGAAGATCCCTTCGTCGCGGCGAGCCGCGGCACGCGCGAGATCACGCTCGCAGTGCTCGCGACGACGGCGACGCTCTGCGCGGTGTTCGTGCCGGTCGCGTTCACGCCGGGCATCGTCGGGCAGTTCTTCCGCGAGTTCGGGCTGACGGTCGCCGGCGCGACGGTCATCAGCGCGTGGATCGCGTTCACGCTCGATCCGATGCTGAGCGCGCGCCTCGCGAAGCGCGTCCGCCCCGGCGCGCAGCACGATCCCGACGAGGGTCCGTTCCGCTTCGTCAAGCGGCCGCTGCGCCGCTTCTACGAGACGCTCGACTCGCTCTACGCCGCGCTGCTGTGGTGGATCGTCGGGCGGCGCTGGCGCATGGGCGCGATCCTCGCGCTCGCGGTCGTGTCGTTCCTCGGCTCGACGATGCTCGTGCCGATGATGGGCAGCGAGTTCACGGCGGCCGAGGATCGCGGGCAGTACAACGTCGACATCGAGCTGCCCGCCGGCACGCGCCTGGGCGAGTCGGCGCGGCTCTCGCTCGCCGCCGAGCGCGAGCTGCGGGAGCAGCCCGAGCTGACGAACCTCTACGCCCGCATCGGCTCGGGCGGCGCGCCGAACATGATCACCTGGCGCGTGGTCGCGCTCCCCAAGAACGAGCGCGGGCGGACGCAGGTCGAGCTCGAGAACGAGGCCCGCGAGATCATCCGGCGACACATGCCCGAGGGCGAGATCACGATCTCGCCGCCCGGCATCGTCGAGGGCGGGCGCGAGTACGGCATGGAGGTGCACGTCCGCGGCGAGGACTTCGCGGCGATCGCGCGCACCGCCGAGTACTACGAGGGCGTGCTGCGCGCGATCCCGGGCACGCGCGACGTCGACGTGCAGTACTCGCCGGGCAGCCCGCAGCTCGAGGTGCACGTCGATCGTGATCGCGCCTCGCAGCTCGACGTGCCGCTCGCGACCATCGCGCAGACGGTGCGCACGTCGATCGAGGGCGCGGTCGCCGGCCGGTACCGCGACGGCGACGACGAGGTCGACATCCGCGTGCGGCTGCGCGAGGCGGATCGGGCGAGCGCGCCGCACATCGCGAACCTGCGCATCCCGCTGCCGCCCCGAGGAGGAGCGCCGGGCTTCGTGCCGCTCTCGGATCTCGCGACGGTCGGGCGCGGCGAGGGCCCGTCCGAGATCCAGCGCAGCGATCGGCAGCGCACGATCGTCGTGGTCGCCTCGGCGGAGCGTCCGATCGGTGAGGTGCTCGCCGAGTTCCGCGAGCGCATCGCCGAGCACGAGATGCCGCCGGGCGTGACCTGGGACCTGCAGGGTCAGGCGAAGATGATGGAGGAGTCGAACTCGAACATGGGCGTCGCGCTCCTGCTCGCGTTCCTCTTCATCTACCTGGTGCTCGCGTCGCAGTTCGAGTCGCTGCTGCACCCCGTCACGATCATGATGGCGCTGCCGCTCGCGTTCGTCGGCGCGCTGCTGGCGCTGTTCCTGTCGCACTCGTCGATGTCGATGGGCGCGACGATCGGCTTCATCCTGCTGATGGGGCTGGTCACGAAGAACGGCATCCTCCTGATCGATCACGCGGTCGCGAAGGTGCGCGAGGAAGGATGGACGCCGGCGCGCGCCATCCTCGACGCGGGCCCCGCGCGCATGCGGCCGATCCTGATGACGAGCGCGGCGATGGTGCTCGGCATGCTGCCGACCGCGCTGAACGACGGGCCCGGCAGCGAGTTCCGCGCGCCGATGGCGATCGGCATCATCGGCGGTGTGATCAGCTCGACGCTGCTGACGCTGCTCGTGGTGCCGGTGTTCTATCTGTTCATGGAGGGCCTGCGCGAGCGCACCGCGGACTTCTGGGTGCGGTGGGTGCTCGGCCGGCCGCGCGCGCCGGGCGGTGGCGCGCCGGGCG
>JALYRN010000709.1 GCA_030855295.1 Myxococcota bacterium
GCGTGGGGCAGCGCTTCTTCGACGCCTACTACGCGCTCCCCGATCCCGGCGCGGCGCAGATCGCGTCGGTCGTCGCGAAGACGATCGCGTCGCTCTCGGCCGCGCCGTTCGGCGGCGGCGAGTACGCGCGCGCGATGTTCCGGCCGCACCACGCGCGCGTGGAGATCGACGGCGTCGAGCTCGAGGTGCGCGAGCACGGCGCGCTCCACGCCGGCGCGTTCGAGGTCAACCTCGGCGGCGTGTTCCGCGTCTTCCCGCTCGCGCGCGAGCCCGGCGCGCTGCACTTCCAGGCCGGCGCGATCAGCCCGCTCGAGGCCGTCGCGAACATCCCGCAGCTCGTGCGCGGCGGCGCGATCGTCGCGCCCGGCCTCCGCGACGTGCGCGGCCAAGAGATGATCATCGAGGCCCTCGGCGAAGAGCACCTCCGCCCCGTCCTCGACGGCGAGATCTACGAAGGCCTCCGCCGCCTCGAGATCCGCCGCGGCCCGACGGTCCGCATCGCGAAGCTCTGATCGTCCGTCTCGAATCGGACCGAGCCCCGCAATCGAGGCGGGCTCGCCCGCGCAAGGCGTCGCTGTCGCCCTGCGACGCCGGCGGCGAGCGGGCAACACCCGCGAACGCGCAACGCCGCGAACGCGCAACGCCGCGAACGGGCCCCACGCCCGAAGGACCGTCGTGCCGCGCGTGCCCCGAGAGCCCGCCGAACCCAGTCACATCCGCCTGAGCCGCCCCGGTCCTCGTCCGCGATTGTCTGCCGAATCATCGCGCGCCCGGCGCGCGCCGCATCGACACCGACGATGTCTGCCGATTCGAAGCGCGTCAGTCGCGATGCTCGGCGCGCGACCTCTCGTCATGCGCAAGAGCAGGCGATCGTCACGGAACGAGCAGACGGTGATCGCGTTCCGCAGCTGGGGCGGACGGCGCGCGGGCGCCGGGCGCAAGCCGACCGGCGAGCGGGCCGGTGTGCCTCATGTGCGGCGAGCGTCGATGACGGGACGCGAGCCGGTGCTCGTGACGCTGAAGGTGCGGCGGCACGTCTGGAGCCTGCGGGCGCGCCGGACCTTCACGCGGATGGTGCGCGCGATCGGCGCGGCGTCCGATCGCTTCGGCATGCGCATCGTGCACTTCTCGGTGCAGCGCGATCACGCGCACCTGATCGTCGAGGCCGAGAGCCGGGCGTCCTTGGTGCGCGGGATCACGAGGCTCGAGCGCCGAGCCGAGGCCGTCGGACGCGAGCGCGCGCAGCCGATCGATCAGCGCGCGGACGGGAGGGGGCGAGCCGTCTTTTCAGGGTCTGATTGCTCAGAACGGCACGGGCCGCGAGGTCGACGCACCGACGATCCTGAAGCGCAGCTCGGGCCCTCGTCGATCCGGCGTCCAGCCCTGCTCGAGCGCGGAGACGATGCAGTGCCGCACCACCGCGGGCGTGACGATGTTCTGATGGCTGCCCATGTCTTCATGGCCGACCCAGGTGACGCAGCGCTGCGCTGGTGTCTCGGCGAGCTCCACGACGATTCCGAGCCCCGGCTCGTCATTCGCATCGATCGTCCACCGGTACGTGCTGCCGTCGACGACGATCGTGCGTGAGTGCTTCTTCGCCAACGCCATGGCAGTCGCGATGCCGATCAGAGCTCTTCGTGCGTCACCCAGCGCGATCGCGGGTGACGCATGCGCCGATGACAGCGCACGCCGCTCGGTCGCTCGTCGACGACGTTCCACGTGAGCGGATCCATCGGCGTGAAGCGCCCGTTGCGGTGGCGGATGCCCGGCCTCCACAGCGCCGCGGGATCGCAGTTCTGTCCCTGGAAGATCAGCTCGAAGTGCACGTGGGGGCCGCGGCTGATGCCGGTGCTGCCGAGCTCGGCGATGATCGCGCCCGCCGGCACGCGCTGCCCGGCGACCGCGAAGTTCACCGAGTTGTGGGCGTACATCGTGATCCACCCGCCCGGGTGCACGAGCAGCACGACGTTGCCGTAGCCGGGGATCTCGTCGCCCGAGTAGCCGACGATGCCCGCCGCGCTGGCGCGTACGTTCCACCCGATCTCGCCCATGATGTCGGTCGCGAGGTGGTAGCCGCCCTCCCCCGAGCCGTAGCCGCGCACGAACCACCCGTTGCCGACCGGCCAGCGCAGAAAGCCCGGCAGGCGGTTGCGCCCGAACCCACGGCTCGCCTCGCGTAGCCACGCCGGCTGTAGGCGCCCGTGCAGGAGCGCGCTCGCCGACTGGTGCGTGCCGAGGCCGAGCCGACGCGCCACCGCCAGCGCCTGGCGCTCGGCGCCGGTCACGCGACGTCGCATCTGTCCGCGCGCGTTTCGCTCGACGCCGGGGATGAAGAGCGTGCGCCCCTCGCGCATCGAGGTCGCCTGCTCGGGCGAGAGGCGGTTCGCCGCCATGATCTCGCCGGTGCTCACGCCGAACGCGCCGGCGAGGCTCCAGATCGTCTCGCCGCGCGCGAGCTCGTGGCGGAACCCGCGGCTGCGACGCTCCTCGGGCGCCTCCCGCGCGCGACGCTCGGCCGCGCGCTCGACGTCGCGCGCCGTGATCCCGGGGACCTGGATCGCCTGCCCGGGCCGCAGCATGCGCACCGCGTCGTCGTCGAGCTCGTTGCGCTCGACGAGCGCGTCGGCGGTCACCTCGTAGAGGCTCGCGATCTCCCAGAGCGTCTCGCCCTCGGCGAGCCGATGCCACGCAGCGCCCTCGATCTCCGGCAGCGGCTCGGCGGCCGCGGCCGCGCGATCGCTCGCGGTCTCGACCGTGGTCGCCGCGCTCGCGCCCGGGATGCGCAGCACCGTGCCGCGACGCAATCGGCGCACGTCGCGCGGGCGGAGGCGGTTGGCCTCCATGATGTCGTCGATCGACACCGAGTAGGCGCGCGCGATGTCCCACAGCGTCTCGCCCTCGGCGACGGTGTGGTCGATGCCGGGCGTCTCTTCGGGCTCCGCCGCGGCCGGCTCGGCGGGCGCCGACTCGACCTCGACGCTCCCGCCGGTGTCGGCCTGCGGATCGCTCTCGGGGCCACCGCACGCGACGACCACGAAGATCGCGATCGCAGCGGCGACGGCGAGGTACGTCGGCCACCACCGCATTGCCGGGGCTCCGTATAGCAACTCGCGCCGCTCGGCGCGAACGGACGCGTGCGCGCGCGCGAGCCGGTCGCGGGCGACGCGCTCTGCCTCGTCGCGCCCTCGCGCGGTCGCTACGAGCGCGACGCGGCGACCCAAGAGCTCTGGGTCGCGCCGTAGGCGTCGAACCCGACGTAGCCGCGGCCCGGCGATCGATCGCCGCGATCGACGATCGCCTGGATCTCGTCGACCTGCTTCGCGAGGAACGCGATCTCGCGATCGAGCTCGGCTCTTCGTGCCGGATCGGCACCCGTCCTCTCGCGGTTGCGCGCCTCGATCGTGAGCATCAGCGGCGACATCGTCAGCTCCGCTTCGAACGCGAGCGAGCCCATCGGGAAGCGCGACGGAGCGGTCGCGCGCGCCCAGATCACGAGCCCGATCACCACGAGCACGAGCAGGCCGACTCCGGCCGCAATCCACATCAACACGCCGACACCTCGGCCGCATCGTACCCGCAGCGGGCGTGGTAGCTCCCCTCGCGAGACACGGCGGAGAGAGCCACGTCGCGCGACGCTGGTCCCTGCCCTACGATCGCGCTCATGCGCCGCACCGTGCGACCGATCGCCCTCACGATCGCAGGCTCCGATCCGTCCGGAGGCGCCGGGATCCAGGCGGACCTCAAGACCTTCCACCAGCACGGCGTCTACGGCTGCGCGGTGATCACGCTGCTGACGGCGCAGAGCACGCGCGGCGTCGCGCGCGTGGACGTCTGCGCGCCCGAGCTCGTGCTCGCCCAGATCGACGTGTTGCTCGACGACATCGTGCCCGGCGCGGCGAAGACCGGCGCGCTCGGATCGGCGGCGATGGTGCGCGCGGTCGCGTCGCGCGCGGCGCGCCTCGCCTGCCCGCTGGTGGTCGATCCCGTGATGATCAGCAAGCACGGCGCGCCGCTGCTCGACGAGGACGCGCAGGGCGCGATCGCGCGCGACCTGATGCCGCTGGCGGCGCTCTTCACGCCGAACGCGCACGAGGCCGGCGCGCTGCTCGGGCGCGAGGTGCGCACGCTCGAGCAGGCGCGCGACG
>JALYRN010000710.1 GCA_030855295.1 Myxococcota bacterium
GCGCAGGAGACGCGCTCGCCCGCGTCGGCAATTTCGACGGCGCTCCAGCGCGATCGGGTCTATCGTCGCGCGACGATGAAGCTCGGGGCTCGAACCCAAGCCGTGCTCGACCGCGCACGGGCGATCGCCGTTCGCGCCTCGATGCGGATCTCGCCGAGCGAGCCGCAGCGGGTCCTGCTGCTGACGATCGTGCTCGGCGCCGTGTGTGGCCTGGTCGCGGTCGCCTTCCACGTCGCCATCGCGGGCGCGCAGGCGCTGCTGATCGATCGCTTCGACCCGGAGCACTTCGACGTGTGGGTGTGGGCGCCCGGGATCTTGCTCGTGCCCGCGATCGGCGGATGCCTCGCGGGCGCGGCGCTGCACTGGGTCGTTCCCTCGGCGCGCGGCAGCGGCGTGCCGCAGGTGAAGGTCGCGTACGCGCTCGACGCCAGCGGGATGCGGCTGCGCGACGCGGTCGGCAAGTTCCTCGTCTGCACGCTGCAGCTCGGCAGCGGCGCGTCGCTCGGCCGCGAGGGGCCCACGGTGCAGATCTGCGCTGGCGTCGCGATGTCGTTCGGGCGCTGGCTCGCGCTCTCTCCCGCGAACCTGCGCCGGCTGATCCCGGTCGGCGCGGCCGCCGGGATCGCCGCTGCGTTCAATGCGCCGATCGCCGCGGTCACCTTCACGATCGAAGAGGTGGTCGGCAGCCTCGATCAGACCGTGCTCTCGGGCGTGGTCGCGGCCGCCGCGCTCGCCGCCGTCGTCGAGCACTCGATGCTCGGCGCGCACCCGATCCTGAGCACGCCCGACCACGCGGGGCTCGCTCACGCGTCGTCGCTGCCGCTCTACGCGCTGCTCGGCATCACCGCGGCGTTCGTCTCGGTGGCCTTCAGCGACTCGCTCCTGCACGTCCGTGCGCAGGTGAGGAAGTCGCGGGTGCCGGCGTGGCTCGCGCCCGGGATCGGCGGGCTCGCGACCGGCGCGTTCGCGTGCGCAGGGCTCTTCCTGCTCGATCAGGACGGCATCGCGGGCGGCGGCTACGAGACGCTCTCGCGGGCGCTGCACGGGGAGCTCGCGCTGCACGCGCTCGCGCTGCTCTGCGTGCTCAAGCTCTTCGCGACCGTCGCGTCGTACTCCAGCGGCGGCGCGGGCGGCATCTTCGCGCCGACGCTCTTCATCGGCGCGATGCTCGGCGGGCTGATCGGAGGCCTCGACGTCGCGGTGCTCGGTCACGCCCCCGACGAGGAGATGGCGGCATTCGCGCTGGTCGGCATGGGTGCGGTGTTCGCCGGCGTCGTGCGCGCGCCGATCACGTCGGTGCTGATCATCTTCGAGATGACGGGCGGCTACGAGCTCGTGCTCCCGCTGATGATCGCCAACAGCGTCGCCTACGTGATCTCGCGGCGGATGCGCCCGGTGCCGATCTACGAGGCGCTGCTCGCACAGGACGGCATCCAGCTGCCGCACGGCCAGGCTGCGCGCGGCGCGCTGACCTCGATCGACGTCGACGCCGCGATGACGACCCAGCTCGTCACGCTGCCCGCGTCGCTGCCGCTCGCGGACGCGGCCGCGGTCGCGAAGCAGCATCACCACGCGACCTACCCGGTCGTCGATCTCGACGGGCGCTTCGTCGGTCTGCTCAGCGAAGCGCGGCTCTTGCGCGCGCTCGCGGAGAACGGAACCGAGCGCAGCGCGGGCGAGATCGCGCGGCGCAAGGAGTACGCGGTCCCCGACGAGCCGCTGCTGCGCGCCGTCGCCCGGATGACGCGCCTCGGCGTGCACCAGCTCCCGGTGCTCGAGCGACAGACCGGCAAGCTCGTCGGCCTGCTCGCGATGAGCGACGTCATGCGCGCGCAGGTGAGCGTCGCCGAGACGCAGGGCAGCCTCGCGACCAGCGAGCGCATGACGCTGGAGCCGCTCGCGATCGCGGGTGTGACGAGCGGCGACTCGACCGCTGCCGAGCATCTCCGCCCCACGAACGCACCACCGAGCGACGGCGGAGTGAGGCAACCTCGCGATCCCGAGCCGAGCGACTGACGCACGATGGCGCGAGGCGCCGGCGCACGGTCCCTGCGAGCTCGAGGGCACGTCGATTGCGACCGACCGGGGCTGGAGGAACGCCCCATGGCGCAGCGAACGCTCGATCCCGACATGGTCGCCGGACCGCCCGACGACGGCGGCTTCGCCGGTCAGTTCTCGACCCCGCAGGACGAGATGGTGGCGCGCACGCCCCATCGTCCGCTGGGCCCCCACGGCGAATCGCGACAGTCGCCGCCCCTGCATCGCGACGAGACCCGCACCGGCACCTTCGGCAAGAAGTCGCCGACCGCCGGCCTCGGCGTCGCGGGCGGCACCGTCTTCCTGATGGCAGTCACCGCGGTCGCGGTGGCCCTCGCGCTGCTGGTGGCCGGTGGCTGAGCGCATCCTCGACCGGAGCAGCGCGCCGCGCTCTCTTCGCGACGATGCGATGGCGCGTCGCGACGACGGCGGCGACGGCGGCGACGGCGCATCGACCTGTGCGCGCGAGCTCGATCGGCGCCACGTCGGGCTCTCGCTCGCGATCCGCGAGTGCAAGCCCGACGACGCCTCGAAGCTCGAGTGGATGGGCCTGCTGCGCGCCCAACGGGCTTCGATCGACGATGCCTACGCGCGCCACACGAGCGGGGAGGAAGTGCTGCTCGTCGCGGAGTCGCAGGGCTTCCCGATCGCGCTCGCGCGGCTCGATCTCCACGAGGAGATCGCGGTCGTGCTCGCGCTGCGCGTGATGCCCGGCCTGCAGGGGCTCGGGATCGGCACCGCGCTGCTCGCGTCGGCCGAGCGCATCCTGCGCGAGCGTGGTCGCGCGATCGCGCAGATCTCCGTCGACCGCGACGACCTCAAGGGCGTCGCGCGCTACGTGCGGCTCGGGTACGTGGCGATCGAATGCGACGACACGGGGCACATCGTTCTGCAGAAGAGCCTCGACCCGAGCACGGCACGTCGACTGCACCCCATCGCCCGGTGAGGAGCGGGCGCGTCGCCCGCGCGATGCGCGGCGCCTCGAAGCGCGAGAGCTGACCCGCAGCCCCTTTCGCGCCGGACTTCTCGCTTCCCGCGCTCCGAGCGCTCGGCTACGCTGCGGCCGTGCGCTCCGATGGCGATGGAAGCTCGCCCGAGATCGGACGTGTCCTCGAGGGTCGGTACCGTCTCGACGCACCGATCGGCGAGGGCGGTCTCGGCGTGGTCTGGCGTGGGTTCCACCTGCGCCTCGGCAAGCCGGTCGCGATCAAGCTCATGCTGCCCGAGCACCTCGGGCGCGAGAACCTGCTCGCGCGCTTCGAGCGCGAGGCGAAGTCGCTCGCCGCGCTGTCCCATCCGAACATCGTCGACGTGATCGACTTCGGCATCGACGAGGGCGCGCCCTTCCTCGTGATGGAGCTGCTCGAGGGGCGGCCCCTCGATCGCGCGATCGAGCAGGGCATCGGTCCCGATCGTGCGCTCGCGATCGGACGCGACGTGCTGCGCGCGCTCGGCCACGCGCACGCGCTCGGGATCGTGCACCGCGATCTCAAGCCGGCGAACGTGTTCCTGCAGCGCATCTCGGACGGCTCCGAGATCGTGCGCGTGCTCGACTTCGGCCTCGCGAAATTCCTCGAGCAGGACGGCCGCGAGGGGCAGCCGCAGCTCACGCGCGCCGGCACCGTCCTCGGCACGCCCGCCTACATGGCGCCCGAGCAGGCGATGGGCGGCAACGCCGACGCGCGCGCCGACGTCTACTCGTTCGGCCTGCTCCTGTTCGAGCTGATCACCGGGCGCCGGCCGTTCGAGGGCGAGGGCGGAGAGCTGATCCGCCAGCACCTGCTCGTTCCGATGCCGCCGATCGGCAGCGTGCGCCCCGACCTCGAGGTCGCGCCCGAGCTCGAGTCCGTGCTGCAGCGAGCGACCGCGAAGTCACCGGCGGGGCGCCACGCGAGCGCGAACGAGCTGCTGCAGGACATCTCGGCGCTTCCGCTCCCGGCGCTGCGCGCGCGCCCGGGGATGTCGGCTCCGTCGACGCGCGAGGACCCGCGCGACGAGGCCACCAGCGCCGGAGGACGTGACGCGGTCGCCGCGGCGGCGCGACCGATCACCGGTCACGAGCCGACGCAGATCCCGAGCGAGACCCAGCCCGCGCGGCCCTCGAC
>JALYRN010000711.1 GCA_030855295.1 Myxococcota bacterium
CACCGGCATCGAGCGTCGCGCTCGCGGCATCGGTCGCGGGATCGGCGCGCGCGGCATCGATCATCGCGGGCGGCCCGGTGTCGCGCGGCGAGCCGGCGTCGTCTGTCCGATCGCGGTGGAGCGTCGTGCTGCACGCCGGCAGGAGGATCGCGAGCACGATCGAGATGCGCATGCGCGGCGGCGAAGCGGGCGGCGTGCCAGCGCCGTTCCTCTACGTTTTTGGGGATTTGCGCTGGGGACGACGGTCTCCGGAGCGACGGGCGCACCGGCGATCCGGTGCTCGGAGTCCCCACCGGCGGCGCGCGCGGATGAGGATCGAGCCGGCGATCGTGCGCTATGGTATCGGCCATGTCTTCGCGCGCGCTCGTCTTCGCTTCTTCGATCGTCTGGCTCGTCCTCGGTGCGTGCGTCGCGGATGCCCCGAGCGACCCAGCGGCGCTCTGTCCGGCGCGCGATGCGATCGAGTGCGCGACCGACGTCGGCGGCGTCGTCCCCCAGACGATCACCGGCGACACGACGGGCGCCGACGACGGCTACCAGGGCTCGGGCTGTGGCTCGGGCGGCGGCGCGGCGATCGAGGACGCGGCGTTCCGGTTCACCGCGCCGCGCACCGCGCGCTATCGGTTCAGCACCGAGGGCTCGGCGTTCGACACGATCCTCTCGGTGCGCGCCGGCAGCTGCGGCGGCCGCGAGACCACTTGCAACGACGACGGCGCGACGGGCAGCACGCACTCGGTCGTCACCATGGATCTGACCTCGTGCACGACGGTGACGATCGTGGTCGACGGCTACGACACCGACGGGGTCGGCGCGTTCACGCTCTCGATCACCGCGAGCGAGGCGAGCTGCAGCGACGGCGTCGACGACGACGGCGACGGGCTGGTCGACTGCGAGGATCCCGACTGCCAGGGACCGCGCTGCGACATCCAGCAGAACGAGTGGCCCGACGAGTGGATCGTGCTCGAGGCCGGCGTGCTCGAGGCGACCAACCGCGTGCGCGCCGAGGGCGCGGTGTGCGACGGCGTCGAGCAGCCGCCCGCGCCGGCGCTCGAGCGCGACGAGCTGCTCGAGGTCTCGGCGCGCCTGCACAGCCTCGACATGATCGAGCAGGACTACTTCGAGCACGAGAGCCTCGACGGCCGCACCCCCTTCGACCGCATGGCGGCCGCCGGCTTCATGGGCCCGGGACCGCTCGGCGAGAACATCGCGTCAGGCTACTCGACCGTCGACGAGGTGATGGCGGGCTGGATGTCGAGCCCCGGCCACTGCGTCAACATCATGAACCCGAGCTACCGCGTGATGGGCGTCGGCTACGCCGAGGGCGGCAGCGGGACCCGCTGGACCCAGAACTTCGGCGGAGGACATTGAGTTTTTCGGAGGGGCTGGAGCAGCCCCTCCCCCCGCCCGGCAAAGCCGGATCGGGGTCCCCCCTCCCGCCTCCGCTCGCTGCGCTCGCGCTGCGCGGGGTCCCCTACGCCCCCTTGCGTTCCTCACGCCGGCGGACGGTTTCTAGACGCGCCGAGCAAGGGCTGCGTGCTGCGCGGATCGGTCGAGCAAGCATTGCTCGGGTTTTGGCTTCAGTCCTCGAGAATCCTCGTATTTGCGGCGTTTTCAGCATGGCTCTTCCCTTGCTCAAGGGGGTGCCGTGCCGAGCAGAACGCCGGCGAGGAGGTCTTCATGGGAATCGTCAACGGTCTGTGGCTCGTGGTCCTGGGTGTGCTCGGTGCGGCCAGTCTGATCGTCGCGCGTCGTCCCGACGCGAAGGAAGCGATCGGCAAGCTCGCGCCCTACCAGGGCTGGATCGGCGCGGTGTCGGCGCTCTGGGGCATCTTCGGCATCATCTCGATGGTGCTCGCGATCGGCTGGCTGACGACCTCCCCGATCTACTGGTTCACCTACCTCGCCGACTCGGTGCTCTCGGTCGGCCTCGGTCTCCTGCTCGGCATCGGCGTGCTGAAGACGTTCATCAAGGACCCGACCGCGCAGAGCAAGATGGACCAGACCATCACCAAGCTCGCCCCCTACCAGGGCACCCTCGGCCTCGCCGCGATCGGCGTCGGCTGCTGGATGATGGTCGCCTCGATCCTGTTCCCGGCGGGCTGATCACCGACCGCCCACGCGCGGATCTCGGGGTCGCAGAGCAGGCGCTCTGGCGACCCCGTCGCCGTTCCGTCGCCCGCTCAGGGGCCCGGCACGATGCAGTGCTGCGAGCCCGGCGCGATGCTCCGGGCTGCGCGCCCCCGAGCGCCGCTCCGCCCTCTCTCGATGGCGTCGCCCTTTCGCGGCCCCCGGCGGCGCCTAGATGGAGACATACAGCCGTGGATCAATCTCAAGACGGCCCGCTGGCCCTGTGGCAGCTCGTCCGCGAAGACTTCGTCGCGCACGGTCGTGACTGGAGCCGCGCCGGGCTGCACGCGATCCTCGTCCACCGCTTCGGCGTCGCGCGCATGCGGGTCCGGCCGCGGCTGCTGCGCGCGCCGCTGAGCGTCACGTACCGCATGCTCTTCCGCGCGGTGCGGAACTTCTACGGCATCGAGATCCCCGAGAGCGTGCAGGTCGGGCGACGCGTCGTGATCGAGCACCAGCACGGCATCGTCGTGCACGGACGCAGCGTGATCGGCGACGACTGCGTGCTCCGCCAGGGCGTGACGCTCGGGCTGCGCCGCATGGACCGCACGGACGAAGCGCCGGTGCTGGGCCGCGGCGTGAACGTCGGCGCCGGCGCGAAGATCATCGGCGACGTCGTGATCGGCGACGGAGCGTCGATCGGCGCGAACGCCGTCGTGCTGCACGACGTGCCGGCGGGCGCCCTCGCGATCGGCGTGCCGGCGTACGTCGTGGAGCGCAGCTCGTCGCGCGGCGCGCGCCCGCGTCGTGGGCGCAGCCGGAGCCACCACCACACCGACGTCCGCCGCGGCGACGGGCCCGTACGCTCGCTCTCTCGCCGACCTATTCGTGGTGCGCGTGGCCGTGCGGCCCGTGCGCGTGTCCGTGCGCGCGCTCTTCTTCGGTCGCGTCACGGATCTCGCGAATCGTGACGTCGAAGCAGAGCGTGGCGCCCGCGAGCGGGTGCTCGGGCGAGACGTGGATCGTCTTGCCCTGCACCTTCGTCACCCAGATCGTCATCGGCCGCCCCTCGGGCCCCTGCGTCTGGAAGCGCGCGCCCTTGACCACCTCCGCCTCGGCCGGGAAGCGCGAGCGCAGCACCTCCTGCGCCTTCACCTTCCGCTTCGGGCCGTAGCCCTTCTCCGGCGGCACGCGCACCTCGACGCGCTCGCCCGCGCTCTTGCCTGCGAGCGCCTCCTCGAGCCCCGGCACGATGCCGTGCGCGCCGTGCAGGTACACGAGCGGCTCTCCTTCCGGCGAGCGATCCAGCTCCGCGCCCTCGGGGCTGCGGAGGACGTAGTCGATGCTCACCACCTTGCCGTCTGCGACCGTGCTCACGATGCGCTCTCCTCCGGATGAAGCGCGCAATGTAGCGCGCTGCCCGGCACCCCACACGCGGATGCCACAGCCGGCCATGCGGCACGAGCGATGCGTATCTCTGCGGCCGAGGAGAGAACGAAAATGACTGCCACGCATGTGACGATGTGGAGCACCGCGCTCGCGACGTTCCTCGTGTCGGCGACGGTTCGCGCGCAGGAGGTGCCGATCGCGCCGCTCGGCCACGGACCGGGCTCGGCGTTCGAGGACACGATGAGCACCGGGCTCGTCCCGCTGTTCACCGCGATGGGCGCGGGGATCGCGTTCATGCTGCTGCTGGCGATCTTCGCGTCGCTGATCATGCGCCCGCGGATGCCGCGCCTCGGCACCTGACGCGCGCGCTCCTTCGACGTTGATCGGCTCGCCCTCCGGGGCGAGCACTCCTGCCGTCACTCACCGGAACGGGCCGGACGTCGGCGTCTCGAGCAGCGACGAGACGTGCTCCAGCCGCTCGGGCGCGAGCCGCACGCAGCGCTCGTCTCGCTCGGTGCGGAGCACGTCGTGGCGAATCGCGTCGCGCTCGTGGGTGCGCGCTTCGGTCTCGAAGCAGAGCTCCGGACCCTCGACCCGCGCGCGCGCCCACGATCGCTCCACCACCAGCGCGCCCGAGGTCCGGTGCACGCGCGCGGCGTCGATCGCGACCGCCTCGGCCTCGACG
>JALYRN010000712.1 GCA_030855295.1 Myxococcota bacterium
GTCGGGCCCGGACCCCGGCCCCCCTGGAGCGCGTCGAGGCGCGCGACGATCTCCGCGATCGCGCGCAGCGGCGGCCGCGTCGCGAGGCGCACCAGGCCCATCTCGAGCGTCAGGCGCGGCATCGACGCCTTCGCGATCTCGTCGACCAGCAGCGACAGCGACGCGAACGCGCGCTGCAGCTCGAGCTCGTCGACCCGCGTCACCAGCTCGCTCGCGCGGCGGCGCTCCTGCTCGACGAGCGCGACCAGCTCGGTGCCGTCGCCGGCCACCTTCAGCACGACGAGATCGCGCATCAGCTCAGTGAGCGCGCGCGAGAAGTGCAGCATGTCGAGGCCGCGCGTGGCGAGCGCGTCCACGACCGCGAGCGCGCCCGCGCCATCGCCCTCGAGCACCGCCGCGGCGGCCCGATGCAGCAGATCGCGATCGGCGATGCCCAGCACGCGCGCGACCGACTCACCCTCGAGGTTCGAGCCGCCGAACGCGACGATCTGATCGAGCAGCGTCAGCGCGTCGCGCATCGAGCCCGCGGACTCTCGGGCCACGATCGAGACCGCCGCGTCGTCCGCCTCGAGGCCCTCGTGCACCAGGATCTCGCGGACCCGGCGCCCGACCACGTCCTGCGGGATCAGCCGGAAGTCGTAGCGCTGGCAGCGCGAGCGGATCGTGATCGGGACCTTGTGCGCCTCCGTCGTCGCGAAGATGAACTTCACGTGCGGCGGCGGCTCCTCCAGCGTCTTGAGGAACGCGTTGAACGCGCCCGTCGAGAGCATGTGGACCTCGTCGACGATCACGATCTTCGAGCGGTCGCGCGCGGGGCGGAACGGGATCGTCTCCTGCAGCCGGCGCACGTCCTCGACGCTGTTGTTCGAGGCGCCGTCGATCTCGAGGACGTCGAGGTCCATGCCGACGGTGATCTCGCGGCACGGATCGCACACGCCGCACGGCTCGGGCTGCGGACCGGTCGCGTCGCCGCTCGGGCCGCGGCAGTTCAGCGCCTTGGCGAGGATGCGTGCCGCGGTGGTCTTCCCGACGCCGCGGACGCCCGTGAAGAGGAAGGCATGCGCGACGCGACCGGACGCGATCGCGTTGCCGAGCGTGCGGGTGACGTGCTCCTGACCGACGAGATCCGAGAACGTCTGCGGGCGGTACTTCCGCGCCAGGACCGTGTACGCCATGGAGCGGGCGACTCTAGCATGGAGAGCGTGCTATCGAGGGCTCGTGGTGATCGCGCACGACGTGGTGATCGCGGCCGGCGCGGCGCCCGAGCGGAGCTTCGTGCTGCTGCACGGAATCCTCGGCAGCGGGCAGAACCTGCGCACGATCGCGCGGCGCTTCGTCGCGGAGCGGCCGCGCTGGGCGGCGGTGCTGGTCGACCTCCGGAGGCACGGCGCGTCGCTCGATGCGCCGGGGCCCGACACGCTCGAGCAGGCGGCGCTCGACGTCGCCGAGCTCGCGGCATCGCTGACGGTGCCGGCAGGCGCCGTGCTCGGGCACAGCTTCGGCGGCAAGGTCGCGCTGCAGTGGCTCGCGGCCGCGCGTGAGCAAGCGGGGCTCGAGCACGTGCACGTGATCGACAGCAACCCCGGGTCGCGGCTCGATGCGCGCGGATCCGAGGGCACGCTGCGCGTGGTCGACATGCTCGACGCGCTGCCCTACCCGTTCGAGTCGCGCGACGCGTTCGTGCAGGCGGTGCTCGCGCAGGATCCGCGGCCGACGCTCGCGCAGTGGCTCGCGATGAGCGTGCGGCGCGCGGAGGACGGCTGGCGATTCGGGCCGCCGATCGCGTCGATTCGCGCGCTGCTCAGCTCGTATTTCGCCGAGGATCTCTGGCCGATCGTGGAGTCGCCGCCCGACGGCGCGCACGTGCACCTCGTGATCGGCGCTCGGTCGACGGTGCTCGATGCCGCGGATCGCACGCGCGCCTCGGAGATCGCGGCGCGCCTGCCGGATCGCGTGACGGTCGACGTGCTGCCGACCGATCACTGGGTGCACGCCGAGGATCCCGACGGGCTATTGCGCGTTCTCCTCGAGCGCGGCCCGGCCTGATCCGACAGGAGAGAGCGACTCGCGCGCGACGCGATCCCCCCCGCGTCCCTTGGCGTCGTACGATGCGCGGTCGGCGCGCTGCAGGAGCCCACGCGCATCGTCCTCGGCGCGCGCGATCGCCAGGCCCACGCTCGCGGTGACCGGGCGCTCGGCGTCGAACGCGACGCCCACCTCGCGGATCCCGTCGACCACGCGCGAGGCCGCGATCTCTCCCTGCACACCGTCGGTGTCCGGCAGGATCACGACGAACTCGTCGCCGCCGTAGCGACCGACGACGTCGGCCTCGCGCACCGAGCGGGCGAGGCCGCGCGCGAGCTCCTGCAGGAGCTGATCGCCGCGCTGGTGCCCGGACTCGTCGTTCACCCGCTTGAAGCGATCGAGATCGACCATCACCACCGCGAGCGGCTTGCCGCGGCGCACCCGCGCGAGCTCCGAGTCGAGGCGCTCCATCAGGTAGCGGCGGTTGTAGAGCTGCGTGAGCGGATCTCGGAGGCTCAGCTCCTGGAGCTTTTCGTTGGCGGCGAGCAGCTCGGCTTCACGCGCGGTGTTCTGGTGCACGAGCGCGCCGACGAGGGCCGTCAGCGAGAGCGACATCACCGTCATCATCAGCCCCGCGCCGACCGCCTCGATCGTGCTGGGCGGACCGGCGATCCACGCCGGCCCATCGGGCGCGTACGGAAGCCAGCCGGAGCTCTCCGCGACGATCAGCCCGTCGTACGCGAGCGCGCCGAGCGCCGCGAGCAAGAGCCCCTCGCCGCGGCCGACGACGAGCGTGTTCATCATCGCCGCGAAGAAATAGAGCGCGACCGTCATCGTCGCGCCGCTGCCGACGCGGTGCACGATGAACGTGATCATCGCGATGTCGACGACGCCCGAGAGCATCGTCCGGGTGGCGCCTCCGACGCCCTTCCAGATCATCCACTGGAACGCGCACGCGAGCGCCAGGTAGACGCCGAACACCCACACGTGCGCGCCCATCGAGGGCAGCGCGCTGGGGAGCCCGAGCAGCGCGAAGATCGCGAGCACGAAGCGCATCGAAGCAGCGCCCAGCGTGATGCGCGCGCGATCGATCGACAGCACCGTAGATCCCCGGGTCGGAGGGTAGCAGTTGCTCGACACGCGGCGGGTTGCGGGCATTCCGTGTCGGTGCGATGCGGGGGCGCACGGAGGACGAGAACGATGGGCAGCACGCGCGAGGTCGTGGTGATCGGAGGCGGGCCCGCGGGCGTCGCGGCGGCGATCGAGTCGGCGCGCCACGGAGCGGGCGTCACGATGGTCGCCGAGGACCCGATCGGCGGGCGCTCGACGCACGCGAGCCTCGTCCCGTCGAAGGTGCTGCTGCACCAGGTGTCCGAGCGGAAGACCCGGAACGTGAGCGGGCTGGTCGACGCCGGCGACGTCGCCCACGTCGTCTCCGAGATGGAGCGCATCGTCACACAGCAGGCGCAGCGCATGTCGGCGCGCCTCGAGGACGCGGGCGTCGCGGTGGTGCGCGGGCTCGCGCGCTTCGTGGCGCCCGACGCGATCGAGATCACGCGCGACGGCAAGGAGACCCGACGCGAGCGCTTCGATGCCGCGGTGATCGCGGTCGGCTCGGTGCCGGTGTTCCCGCCGGGGCTCTTCGGAGACGCGCCGCGCCCCGACGGCGAGCTCGTCCTCGCGCCTCGCCATCTGCGCTCGCTCCGCGAGCTGCCGGCGTCGATGCTGGTGATCGGGGGCGGCGCGACCGGCGCGGAGGCGGTGCACGCGTTCGTCGGGCTCGGCGTCGAGGTCACGTGGCTCCTCGACGAGCTCGGGATCCTGCCGGGCTTCGATCGCGAGCTCGCGGACTCGCTCGGCGACGTGCTGATGGAGCGCGGCGTGAAGCTCGTGCACGGCAAGCAGGTGACGAAGGTGGTGCGCGCTGGCGAGCGGGTGCAGGCGACGCTCGACGGCGGACGCACCTACGCGGCGGAGCGCGCGTTCGTCGCGATCGGTCGCAGGGCCGACACCGCGCGGCTCGGTCTCGAGGCGATCGGCGTCGCGACCGATGCGCGCACCGGCGCGCTCGCGGTGGACGCGAGGATGCGCTCGAGCGTGCCGAGCG
>JALYRN010000713.1:0-808 GCA_030855295.1 Myxococcota bacterium
GGTCGAGAACCTCGAGCGCGCGGCGCACGCCGCGCAGCGCGAGAAGGAGATCGGCTTCGCAGGGCCGGAGTATTGCGCGCAGGTCTCGCCGAACCACCGCATGACGAGCGCCGAGCCGATCCGCGATCGCAACCCGGTGCTCGCCGCCGGCCGAGGTCAGACCGCCGTCCGTCTCGAGGCGATCCGGGTGCTGCGCGCATTCCGCGCCGCGTATCGCGACGCGCTCGATCAGTGGCGGACGGGCTATCGCGACGTCGTCTTCCCCGCGGGCACATGGCTCATGGCGCGGCTGCACGTGGTCGAGGTGGCGACCGAGCTCGCGATCGCTGCATAGCGCGCGCGGACGTCTCGACGTGCGCGCCGTCGACCGGTCAACGGACAGCCCGGTCGCGCTTCGGTACCATGCTGTGCCGCAGGACGGGTCGTCCCGACGGCTCCACCGCGTCCGAGCTCAGGTGATCGCGATTGCGATCCGAGAAGGCGACAACTTCTCTGACACACCGGGCTCGAGCACGGTCAACCCCGGTCGGGTCTCGAGCACGCTCACCGGTCGGGTCTCGAGCACGCTCAACCCCGGTCGGGTCTCGAGCCCGGTCACGGTCGGGTCTCGAGCACGCTCAACCCCGGTCGGGTCTCGAGCCCGGTCACGGTCGGGTCTCGAGCACGGTCAGCGCGGTCGGGTCTCGAGCCCGGTCAGCGACCGATCGGGTCTCGGGCCCCGGTCAGCGCCCGCCGCGATGCGCACGATGCGCCCGCCGCTGGGACCGCACCGAACGCGACGGGCCGGCCCGACGACGAATCGTCGGGC
>JALYRN010000713.1:818-4128 GCA_030855295.1 Myxococcota bacterium
CCCGCGCGTGGATCATGCTCGCCCGAAGGCGAGCGCTCTCGCGTCACTCCGCCGCGGGAGCCATCACGTCCATGCGGTACACGCGGCGCTCGTTCATCTGGACGAAGTACACGCGACCGTCGAGCACGGTCAGGCCACCGGGGCCCTCGCCGGTGCCGGTATCGATCGTACGGATCACGGTGCCGTCGAGCTCGAGCAGCGTGATGTGGCCCGTCGCGTGGCTCGCGACGACGAGGGTCTCGGCATCGAGCAGCGCGAGGCCGCTCGGCTCGGACGCCCCGCCCCACGCCGCACCGAGGACGGCCGCGTCGGCGAGCACCTGATAGCCGATGCCCTCCATCGCCGTGGCGTCGATGCTCTCGAAGGTCCGGAACGTGCCGACTTCGATTCCCGGCGACGCGATGTCGAAGCGCAGCACGCGGCCGTTGCCGGTGTCCGCCACGAAGAGGCTCGCTCCGCTCAGCACCATGTTCGACGGCACATAAGGCAGGCGCGAGAGCTCGTCGCCCTCGGGCAGATAGAAGCGCGTCACGTCACCATCGTCGTGATCGTGGTGACCGGGGTAGTGCGGCGCGCCGAAGTCGTAGCGGTCGAGCGCGCCCTCCGCGCCGTTGAACGTCCAGTAGGCGTTGGCGCCCTCGTACGCGATGCCCATGCAGTATTGGGTCGCGTGCACCATGTCGAGGTGCGAGCCGTTCGACCACTCGAAGCTGCCGTTCACGCCGTTGTAGATCGAGCGATCGGCGGTCCACAGCGACGGTCCGATGAACGCCCCGCCGTCGGTGTTGTTGCCGGTGGCGTGCTCGTGACACGTCGCGAACGTGTTCTGGTACGTCTGCGTCTCGGTCACGTTCGCATCGGCGGCGCCGGGATCGGTCGGCTCGAACGGCAGCGCGGGATCGCCGAACGCGATCGAGCTCGGGCGTCGCATGAAGTGCCAGGAGTTCGCGTCGACCACCAGGTTCGCGCGCCCGTTGGCCTCGGAGGCGGGCTCCGCCGCCGAAGGCTCGGTGATCGCGACGGTACTGCCCTGGAGGCTCACACAGTCGCTCGGATTGCCCGCGAGGCCGCGCTCGGTGCACTCGGTGTCGTCGTCGTAGGCGGGATCGCGCTCCATGCGCTGCACCAGCCAGAGCTCGCCGTCGGGGTGGACGGCGAGATCGACCGGCAGCCACTCGCGGGTCACGCCTCCGCCCGCGGCGTACGACGTCGCCTCGTACACGGGCTCGAACGTGACGGGCGCGCCGGTGCGGAGGGTCGTCATCGGGAGCGGTCCCGCGTCGCCGTCCATCATCATCGTCGAGGGGGCGTCGCACGCTCCGAGGAGGACCAACGCGAGCGAGGTGAAGCGGAACCGGTGTTTCACGATGTCTTCTCCGTAAGAGGCGCTTCGATGTAGCTGCCCGAGGGAGCACGGGCCAGCAGAGGCTCTCGAGCCCGGCACGGTCTCGGCGATCGCGCTCCGAGCTCTACAAGAAAAGCATCGGTCGCGGATGCGGTAGAGACCTCCGAGCGAGCGAGCGCGCGCGCTTTCTGGCGAGCCGCTGAGGAGACGACATGAGCGACGAGAGCGCCGGGGCGATGGTTGCGTGCGTACGGTGTGGCACCGCGACCGATTCGCGGAGCGCGCTCCACTCCGGAGAGGGCCTGATCTGCGCGACGTGCGAGAACGCCGACGCGACGAGCGAGCTGTGGAAAGGCGCGGCGGCGAAGCTGCTCGGGAGCTCTTTCAGCTCGATCGGGCTCGGCCTCGTGTCGATCATCTTCAACCCGTGCTTCCTGATGACCGGCCTCGCGATCGGGACCGCGGTCGGGGCGCTCACGAGCCTCCAGCGTCACCCCGAGTACCGCCCGCACCTCGGCTGGCGCATGCCGGTGGTGATCGTCGCGTCGGCGATCGGGATCGTGCTCGCGCTCGCGCGCGTGATCCTCGCGGTGGTGCTGGGCGCGATGGGGTGAGCGCAGCCCTGCTCAGGGCGCGTACACGCAGCGGAAGCCGTCGGCGGAGCCGAAGCTCGACTTGTTGTGGAACGCGGCATAGATGCCGACGTCGTGCGGGCCGCGGCTGCCTGCGGCGCCGCTCGAGTAGCCGTTGAACGCACCGCCGCGCACGAGCTGCGAGCTGCCGCCGTAGATGCGGCCCATGCCGTGCGCGTGCGTGTAGGGCCCCGAGGGAGCGAACGCCGCGTGGAACTCCGCCGCGCGCTCGCCGGTCAGGAACGCGGCGTGGTCGTAGCTCATCCACAGGCCGCTCGGTCCGCCCATCGAGCCCGACGTGCCCTCCCACACGTTTCCGGCGAAGTCCCATATCACCACGCCGTTCTCGAGGTGATGCACCCGCCGCTGATCGAAGTCGGCGCTCGACGGATCGGTGCACCCAGGGTTGCCGGTGCCGGAGCAGGGATCCGCCGGATCGGCCGCGAGCGCGACCAGCGGCAGCCGATCCGAGTGCCCGCGGCTCACGGCGCCCATCCCGACCGCGCCCCCGCTCCAGTTGTCGGGGTTGGACTCAGCCCCGCATGCCCTTCGCCCATGCTCGCGCACGCGACGTCGATCACCGACGCATGCATGTTCACCCACGGCGTGCCGGTGGCGCGCGACTCCGGGATCTGCGTGCCGTCGAACGTCACGTCCCCGTCGTCGCTGCCGCGCACCTTCATCTCGTAGGTCGCGACGCAGAACGAGCCGGTGCCGATGCCCTCCTCGTCGTTGCGCGGCACGAACCCGAAGCCCTCGGGACAGCGCAGGAATCCATTCGACGCGATCGTCGCAGAGCGGTTCCCCGCGACGTCGACGGTCTGCACGCTGACGTGGTGCCAGACGCCGACCGGCAGCTCGAGCGCGGAGAGATCGAGGATGCGCTCGCCCGCCGGCACAGCCGCGAAGGGCCGCACGTCGTCGAGCCCCGGCGCGGTGCCGACGCCGACGCGGTAGCCCGCGAAGCCGCTCTCGCCGTCCTCCTCGATCGCCTCCCAGCGCGCCTCGCCGGTGGTCGGCACCCACGCGTCGATCACCGCCGTCGGCGGCGCGGGCGCGACGATGTCGACCGTCCATCCTGTGCTGGAGCTCGCCGCTGAGGCGATGCCATCGCGCACCGTGCGCACGTTCGCGAAGTACGTCCCGCCGTCCTCGAGCGAGAGCGATCGGAACGTGTGCTCGAGCCGCTCGTCGACGTCGGTCCAGCACGCCATGTCGGTCTCGCCGGGCTCCGAGCCGATGGAGATCTGGTAGCGCGCGCCGGCGTCCGCCGCGGCCCACGCGATCGGCGGCGACTCCGTGATGCGCGCCCACCACTCCGCGTGCGTGACCG